>JAEWEH010000450.1 GCA_023389535.1 Pseudomonadota bacterium | reverse complement strand
ACCGACAATCCCGTGGTCACGTATGCTTCCCTGACGCCCGACATCGTGATGCGTGTGCTCGACATCCTTGCCGCGGACGCGGGGGTCGACGGGGTATTGGTCCTGCTTGCGCCCGACCCGCTGTCGGACCTGGAAAGTGTCGCGCGCAAGCTGGCCGCCATGGCCGGCGAAGCGCGCAAGCCGGTCATCACCTGTTTCATGGGCGATGCGCGCATGCGGCCTTTGCGCCATATGCTGGATAGCGTGGGTACGCCGGCCTTCCGCACCCCTGAAACCGCTGCAAATGCCTTCGGCATACTGGGCGCCCATCACTACAACCAGACGCTGGCGCTGCAGACGCTGCCCCCCGAACCGTTGGCCAAGCCGCCCCGCCTGGAAGAAGCACGGGCGCTTGTGCGCAAGATACAGGCCGAACGCCGCCATCGGTTGGGGGTGCATGAATGCCGGCAGTTATTGGACTGCTTTTACCTGCCGCTGGCCTACCGGCCCGAGGCGGTGTCCGATATGCCCGGCACGCGCCACGAAGGCCTGCCCATGTCCATACGCTTGCAGCGCGATGCTAAATTCGGCCCGTACATCATGTTTGGTTCAGGCGGCCAGGACGCCCTGGTTGCCGACGCCTATCAAGCCGTCGAGCTGCCGCCGCTGAACCGCTATCTGGCCCGCAAGCTGGTACAGCGCAGCAAAGTATGGATAGCGGCCATGTCGAGGCAGATGACGCCCGGCGCTTTCGAAGCGCTGCTGGATACTTTGGAACGGGTCTCGCAGATCGCCAGCGAGCTGCCTGGGCTGGAGTCGCTGATCATCGATCCCATCTATGCCGATGACGCCCATTTGGTCGCGCATGCCATAAGGATAGAACTGGGCAGCGCATCCATGCTGGTCCTGCCTGAAACCAGCGGTTACCGGCATATGGCCATACATCCCTATCCGCACAAGCTGGTGCAGTCCAAGGTCTTCAAGAATGGCCAGCCCTGGATGATGCGCCCCATACGGCCTGAAGACGCCGAGCTGTTGCAAGAATTCATACGCGGGCTGTCGGACGAGGCGCGGTATATGCGTTTCGTGTCCATGCTGCGTGAACTGACGCCGCGCATGCTGGCTCGCTACACCCACATTGATTACGATCGCGAGCTCGCCCTGGTGGCGACGGTACAGGTGCCCAATCCCCAGCACCGGGGGCACCCGCGCGAACAGATCATCGGCTTTGCACATTACTTGCGCAATGCCGACGGCCGCGGCGCGGAATATGCGCTGGTCATCGCCGACGACTGGCAGCGTTGCGGTCTGGGCGCGCAATTGATGGGCGGCTTGATCGAAGCCGCCCTGGAACAGGGGCTGACCTACATCGAGGGGCTGGTGCTGTCCGGCAACCGCCCCATGCTTGCCCTGATGACGCATCTGGGCTTTCGCAACGATCGCGACGAAGAAGATCCCGGCATGCGGCGCGTGTGGCTCGATCTGGGCGAGACCTCCCGGCAATAGCGCCGGCGGCATCCGCATGCCCTTGTAGGGTTACAAACCCTAGACAATCACCTGGCGCAAGAAGGCGGCGATGTCATGTATCTCGTCCATGCAGACCGAGTGCGGCATGACGTAGGTCTTCCAGGTGACGCGATAGCCCATGTCCACCAGGGCGCGATGCGACGCTTCGGCCCTGGGCAGCACCACCATCGGGTCTTGCGTGCCATGGGCAAGGAAAATGGGGGTGTCCTGGTTGGCGGGATGGCGTTCGGCTGCGGCCAGGTGCGCCAATGGCAGGTAGCCCGACAGGCCGACCATGCCGGCCAGTTTCCGGTCCATGCGCAAGCCCGTCATCAGCGTCATGGCGCAGCCTTGCGAAAAGCCGGCCAGCACAATGTTTTCGGTCGGTATGCCGCGCTGGTTCTCGCGCGCGATCAGTGCCTGGATCGCTTGCTGCGACTGGCGCAGGCCGGCTTCGTCCTCGCGAACACCGCCCTGCGGAGGCAGGATGTCATACCAGGCGCGCATGGCCATGCCGTTATTGATGCTGACGGGCCTGACCGGCGCGTGGGGAAAAATGAAGCGGATGGGTGGAATATCCTGCAGGCGCAGTTCGGGTACCAGCGGCGCGAAATCATGGCCATCGGCCCCCAGGCCGTGCATCCAGATAATGGCATGCCGCGGTTGCGCGCCGGTTTCGATCTCTATGCAATCCAGTAGTGCGTCGGTAGTCATGCTTGCTCCACATCATCGTTCAGGGATTTAAGGGCCTGGAACAAGGCCCGGTAATGCTTGCGTTGCGGCTCGCGGCCGGGCTGCAGCCCGGCGTTGGCCTTGGCCTCTTTACGGCCTTCGCGTATCAGTGTGCGCAATTGCTGGGCGTCGGCGGCCGGGTAGTCGCTCAGCAACCGCGTCAAGGCGTCATCGTCGCGCAACAGCAGGTCGCGCAAGGCTTCCAGCCTGTGCATGGCGCGGGTCTGCTCGCGCGACCCGTGCTGCCATGCGTCGATCTGCGCGCGTATGGCATCGGCATCGGCGTCGCGCATCAACTTGCCGACGTAGTGGATCTGCCGGCGACGGCCTTCGCGGCTGGTGGTGCGCTGTGCCAGGCGCAAGGCTTCATACAGCTTTTCTGACAGCGGCAGTTGCTTGAGCTGGTCGGGCGACAAGTCGACCAGTTGCTTGCCCAGCTCCAGCAGCGCCAGCATCTCCCGCTTGACTTGGGACTTGCTGGGGCGGTCATAGCCATGGTCATCGGGGTCTTCAGGAAGATTCGGCATGGAACGGAAAAAAGTGCTCTCGAATTAGCTATGATAACCGTCAGGAGCCTTCGGTCCGGCGCGAATGCGCGCGCCGGGCCAGCGACCAGGCCTTAACCCCCTCAAAGAGCATCAATGAGCGACCAATCCACTTCCTTTTTACCCATCGCCGAAAACCAGACATTCTTTCGTGAACTTGTGGGCGACGCGCTGACGCACGCCAAGACACTGGGCGCCACCCACGCCGCCGCCGAGGTGTCGGAAAGCCGGGGGCTGTCCGTTTCCGTACGCAAGCAGGACATCGAAACCGTGGAGCAGACCCGCGATCGCTCCCTGGACGTCACGGTATATGCCGGAGAGCGGCGCGGCTCCGCTTCCACATCGGACTTCTCGCCGCAGGCCCTGCGGGAAACCGTCGAGGCCGCCTGGCACATCGCGCGATATACCGCCGCCGATCCCGCAGCCGGCTTGCCCGACCCCGATCTATTGGCCACGGACTATCCCGACCTTCAACTGCACCATCCCTGGGACATCTCCGCCGAAGGCGCCGCTGCGCTCGCCATCGAGGCGGAACGCGCCGCGCGCGACGTCAGTCCGCTGATCACCAATACGGATGGCGCTTCGGTTGATACCTACGAAGGCCATTTCGTTATGGGCAACAGCCATGGCTTCCTCGGCGGCTACCCGTATTCCCGGCACAGCCTGTCGGTGGCGCCGATCGCCGGGCGGGGCGCCAACATGCAGCGCGATTATTGGTATACGTCCGCGCGCGATGCCATCGGCCTGGCCGATCCGCAGGCCGTCGGGCGTTATGCGGCGGAACGCACCTTGGCGCGCCTTTCGGCGCGCCGCATCAAAACCGGCCGGTTCCCGGTGCTGTTCGAAGCACCGCTGGCCGTCGTCTTGCTGGGTGCGCTGGTGCAGGCGGCCAGCGGCGGGGCGCTATACCGCAAAGCCAGCTTTTTGCTGGACGCGCTGGGCAAGCCTGTATTGGCCGACCATGTGGATGTCGTCGAGAAACCGCATATATATGGTGGCATGGGCAGCTCGCCGTTCGATGGCGAAGGCGTGCGCACGCTGCCGCGCGATGTCATTGTCGGTGGCGTTTTACAGGGCTATTTCCTATCCACCTATACCGCCCGCAAACTGAATATGCAGACGACGGGTAATGCCGGCGGCTCGCACAACCTGGTGCTTAGTTCGCGCCTGACCAGTCCGCACGATAACTTCCGCGCCATGCTACGCAAGTTGGGTACGGGGTTCCTGGTTACCGAGCTCATCGGCCAGGGCGTCAATTACGTCAGCGGCGATTATTCGCGCGGCGCCTTTGGTTACTGGGTGGAAAACGGCGAAATCCAGCACGCCGTGCAAGAGGTCACCATCGCCGGCAACTTGGCGGACATGTTCCGGCAGATCGTCGCGGTCGGCGCCGACACCATTGTGCGCGGATCCAAGTCGACGGGCTCGATTTTGATCGAGCAAATGGCGGTCGCCGGACAGTAGGGCGTTGGGACCTTTAACCGCTTGCAAGATGTGCGACAGGGTGTAATATCGCGCTGTTGGTTTACCGCGAACAATATCTGACTGCCGAAAGGAGAATTTTCAATGCAGCGTCGTTCATTTCTGAAGAAAGCGGGCTTGGGTGCGGTGGCGGGTTCCGCTGCGGTGGCGGCCCCTGTCTTTGCGCAGAGCAATCCCAAGATCAGCTGGAAGATGACTTCCACTTACGGTCCGTCGCTTCCCCCTCTTTATTCGACCGCGGCCATGTTCTGCAAGATGGTCGAGGAAGCCACGGACGGCAATTTCTCCATCCGCCTTTATCCGGCCGGCGAGATCGTTCCGGGCTTCGGGGTCATGGACGCCGTTGGCAACCGTACGGTGGAGTGCGGCCAGACGGCCTCGTACTATTACTATGGCAAGGATCCTTCCTTCTGCTTTGATACGGCGGTTCCCTTCGGCCTGAACGCGCGCCAGATGTATTCCTGGATGTACGAAGGCGATGGCATGAAGCTGATGCGCGAACTATTCGCTCCGCGCCACATCATCAACTTCCCGCTGGGCAACACCGGTACGCAAATGGGCGGCTGGTACCGCAAGGAAATCAAATCCGTCGAAGACATGAAAGGCCTGAAGATGCGCACGGCCGGCTTCGCGGGCGAAGTATTGTCGCGCATGGGGGTGATCCCTCAGCAGATTGCTCCGGGCGATATCTATCCCTCGCTGGAAAAGGGCACGCTGGACGCGGTCGAATTCGTCGGACCGGCCGATGACGAAAAGCTGGGTTTCCAGAAAGTGGCCAAGTATTACTACTACCCCGGCTGGTGGGAAGGCTCCGCCCAGGTTTCGTTGTATGTCAACGATGCAGCCTACAACGAACTTCCCAAGCAATATCAGGCCCTGATCGATATCTGCTCGCGCGCTGCGGGCGGCCGCATGATCGGCGACTACGATGCCAACAACGCGGCAGCCTTGCGTCGCCTGGTGGCCAGCGGCGCCGTGCTGAAGGCCTTCCCCCGGGACGTCATGGAC
>JAEWEH010000399.1 GCA_023389535.1 Pseudomonadota bacterium | reverse complement strand
GTCAACGTGCGGCTAACGCGCAGCCGCGCGATCTCCGGCTGCCAAGTGACTTCCACGAAATGGGCGCCGAAGGAATGCATCGAGACCTTCGGATTCTTGTCGCCGAAAGTGCCTGCCGACTTGCCGCGGCCTTCGACGTTGCCGCGATGCGCCGCCGTCAGCACGTCTTCAAATGAACGCCCCTCGGCGGGCGAGCTACCCTTGCGGTACACGCGGCCTTGCTGGAAATCGAGTTGCTCGGCCGGGGTCTTTTCGAAATGACTGTCGCCTTCGCTGGCCGCAGCCAACAGTTGCTTGATTGCCTCGCGCGCGGCTTGTGCCACCGCAGGCACCAGCGAGCCGGTCGCCATCGATCCACCGGACATCGGGCCGGGCGGAAGGTCGCTGTCGCCGATCACCACTTTTACTTTCGATATATCCACGCCCGTCAACTGCGACGCCATCTGCGCCAGCACAGTGTAGGTGCCGGTGCCGATATCCTGCGTGCTGCTGGCCACGCGCACCGTGCCGTCGGCGTTGAACATCACGCTTGCCTGGGACGGCCAGCGTGCCGCCATCCACGTGCAGGCCGCCATGCCCCAGCCGAGGATCGTGTCGCCGTCGCGCATCGAACCGACTTCAGGATTGCGCCGTGACCAGTTGAACTTCTCGGCGCCGGTGGTCAGGCATTCCTTCAGGTGACGTGATGAAAACGGAATGTCCTTGCTTTCGTCAGTCAGTGTGTCATTGGCGAGGCGCAGGTCGACCGGGTCCATCTTCAGCGCGATCGCAAGCTCATCCATAGCCGACTCGAGCGCGTACATGCCGGGCACGGCCCCGGGTCCGCGCATCGAGGTCGCGACGCCCACATTGCGGCTTGCATGCGCTTCGGTGATCCGCAGATTGGGCGTCGAGTAAAAGAAGCCGGACGACTCGCCGCAGTTTTCCTTGTAGTCGCTCAATTGTGCACGGGAATAGATGTAATCGTGTTGCAGTGACACCAATTTTCCGTCACGCGTGGCGCCAAGGCGTAAGCGTTGCCGCGTATGCGGACGGTGACCGGTCGATTCAAAATCCATCTTCCGCGTCACTACCAGTTTGATCGGCTTGCGCAGGTCGCGGGCGGCCGCAGCCGCCAATGGGGACTGCGGCCAAGGCCACAGCTTGCCCCCGAAACCGGTACCTAGGAATTTGGTAACGACGCGGACGTTTTCCGTCGGCACGCCCAACATCTGCGCCATAACTCCGCGAAAATTCGACACTGCTTGCGTCGTTTCGTACAGGGTGAAATGCGTGCCATCGAAGGTCGCGACGCTGGCGTGCAGTTCGATCGAACTGTGCGTTTCGATCGGCGTGTTGTAGGTGTGGTCGATCTTCACAGGCGCGGAGGCGAAGGCCGCGTCGGAATCGCCGCGTTCGGCTTGGACGTCGGACGGATCGATGTGCCAGGAGTTGGGGTCGGCATTCCTGGTGTCAGGGCTGGGGGCCTCATCGGGCGTGAGCAAGGTCGACACGTTTGGTTCCGTCGCGTTGTAGCTGATCTTGACCTTGCGCCCGGCGGCGGTTGCCTGCTCGAAGGTGTCGGCCACTACCAGTGCGACGTACTGGCCGTAGTAGCGGATGGTGTCGTCCTCGAAGGGCGGTCGTCGTTCGTCGACCATTACTTTGGCCGAGGGCGGCACGCGATAGAATCGGCCGATGTTGTGCCGGGTGTACACCTTGCGCACGCCCGGCATCGCTTCGGCAGCACTGGTGTCGATCGCCGTTACGGTGCCGCTGGCGATGGTGGCGCCCACTGGCACGGCGTACAACATGTCCGGAAAATTGAAATCCGAGGTGTAGCGCGCGGCGCCGCTGACTTTGAGTGGACCCTCCACCCGAACGGTCGAACGGCCGACGGCGGATTGCGGAGTGCTGGGGGAGGTATCGGGGGCCATGTTTGCTCCTGTCAAGCCGCGGCCGTGCTGAGGGCACTGATCAGGCAGCGTTTTGCGAGCTCGATCTTGAAGCCGTTCTGGCTCTGCGGTTTGGCATCTCGCAGCGCCGCCTCCGCGGCAGCGGCGAAGGTTACGCGGGTGGCGGGCTTTCCGATCAACGCCTGTTCGGCTTCCGGCGAACGCCAAGGCCGTGCGCCGACGCCGCCGAGCGCGACGCGCGCGTGGCGGATCGTGCCGCCGTCGGTGGCGAGCACTACGGCGGCGGAGGACAGCGCGAACTCATAGGAGGCGCGGTCGCGCAGTTTCAGGTAATGAGAACGAGCGCTTTGCTGTGGTGGCGGCAGTAGCACGTGAGTGATCAGGTCGCCGGGCAGCATCACCGTTTCGCGTTGCGGCGTGTCGCCCGGCAAGAGAAAAAATTCGCCAATGGGAACCCTGCGTTCGCCCTTTGTGCCCCGAATAACGATGATCGCTTCCAGCGCGGTCAGCGCCACGTTCATGTCGGAAGGATTGCTGGCGATGCAGTGACTGCTGGTGCCCAGCACCGCCAGCGTTCGGTTGAAGCCGTCAATGGCCGAACAGCCGCTGCCGGGTTCGCGCTTGTTGCATGGTGTGGCCGTGTCGCGAAAGTACACGCAGCGGGTGCGCTGGAGCAAATTGCCACTGGTCGTGGCCATGTTCCGCAACTGGCCCGAGGCGCCGGACAGTAGTGCCTGCGACAGCATGGGATAGTCGCGTTGCACATCCGCGTGGTTAGCCAGGTCCGAGTTGCGCACCAAGGCGCCGATCTTCAAGCCGCTATCGTCCGTGCGCTCGACCTTTGCCAAGGGCAGCTGGTTGATGTCGATGACCATGGACGGGTGTTCGACATCGAGCTTCATCAAGTCGATCAACGTGGTGCCGCCAGCTACAAAACGCACTTCGGCGCCTTGTTGCGCGGTGGATGCAGCTGCGCCCGCCTTGATGGCTTGTGCGGGGTCGGTCGCCCGCGTAAAAGTAAAGGGCTCCACGGCGGCTGCTCCTTCAGGATTTACTGGCCTGGCGGATGGCGGCCAGGATGTTCTTGTAGGCGCCGCAGCGGCAGATGTTGCCGCTCATGGCTTCCTTGATGTCAGCGTCGCTATTGCCCCATGGTTCTTTCAGAATCGCCACTGCGGACATGATTTGACCGGAGGTGCAGTAGCCGCACTGATAGCCGTCATGCTCCAGAAAGGCCCGTTGCATCGGATGCAGGTGGTCGGGGTGGCCCAGCCCTTCGATGGTGGTGACCTCGTCGCCTTCATGCATCGCCAGTAAGCTCAGACAGGAATTCACACGTCGTCCGTTGACGTGCACCGTGCAGGCGCCGCACTGGCCGTGATCACAGCCCTTTTTGGTACCGGTCAGTTGTTGGTGTTCGCGCAATGCATCAAGCAGCGTGGTGCGTGGATCCGCGTGCACGGTCTGCCGCTGGCCGTTAATCGTCAGTGTGGTGGTGATGCGGTCATCGGACGGATCCGGGCCGGCCGCGGCGTCGCGCTGCGCATCGTGCTTGTTATCGGACATAGCCGGCTCCCGGAGCTGTCAGCAAATTCGGTATTGCGTAATGACGGAACAATTAGGCCTGGGTCCTACCTATGCTTCGTAAAAAACGAAGAGCAATCCCATTATAGTGACCTGATTGATTATTCCAGCTTATAGCCCTATACAGTATTTCGCTCTTAATAGAGCAGCCTTTCCGATGCTAAAGTCTATGGTTTTGCCACTTGCGAAGACCACCTGCGGAATAAGCCTTATGGCGGCACGATGGGTCGCCGGCTGGGTACGAGAGCAGAGCCCCCCAGTCGTCTAACGGCGAACAACCTTGCGATACTCGCCGCCGTCGAAGCGCCCGAAATGCGCTTTAGGGTTTGATTGATTTGGCATGCCGAGCATTGCCTGCACTTTATGCCGATCTTCGAGAATATTGATGTAATGCTGATCAATAATCTGCTGCACAGATATCGCATCAAGCAACTGGCCCAGACCGGGATTGTCCTTCAGCTTGCGCATTAGGTTGCGCTTGCAATGTTCGCGAATCAAGCCGGTATCCATTTCAACGAAAGTGCGCTTGACGCTATCAGGCAATGCCCGCAGCATGGCTTCATGTTCGTGTGGGGCGCGTTGGGCGGTGGAAAGTTTGGCCAGTACACCGGAAATTTCGTCGCGTTTCTCCATTGCGCCCCCCTTTGTTTTGCGTGCGGAACACGGGCTCGTATGTCATCTTGAAAGCTGATTTTTACGAATTGTATCGACATGGGGTGCGCAGATGCACTGGGCCGAATGTATTGGGCTTCGACCCGCGGCGGATGTTCGAAGCGGCCGCCGCAGCGGACACCGGAGTCTCCGTGGTGTGGTCGAGGCGTCCTGCCAAGGCGCCGGCTGGGCCGTAAGCTGCGCGCGGGACACGGCCCGGGGCGTGCCTTTTGCTACCGCTTCACTGAAAGTGGCGCAATAGAGGAAGTCTATGGAAAGCATGGATGTGCGCGTCCTGCGCGCCGCGCGGGACTGGCATGCGGCCGGGCACCGGCTGATGCTGGTTACGGTCGTCAAAACCTGGGGTTCGTCTCCGCGACCGGTCGGCTCAATGATGGCACTGCGCGAGTATGGCCGCTGTGTCGGCTCGGTGTCGGGCGGATGCATCGAGGAAGACCTTGTTCATCGATATACCCGTGCTTATGGTGAAACG
>JAEWEH010000388.1 GCA_023389535.1 Pseudomonadota bacterium | reverse complement strand
GTATTCGGCCGACGACATGCCGGGGATTACACGACGCAGGGCGGGTAAAGGCTTCCGTTATATCGGGCCCGACGGACAAAGCATACGCGATCCGCAGGTGATGGCCCGCATCCGTGCCCTGGCCATTCCGCCGGCGTACGAGCAAGTCTGGATCTGTCCCGATTCGCGCGGGCATATCCAGGCCACGGCGCGAGACCAGAAGGGCCGCAAGCAATACCGCTACCATTCCGATTGGACGTCGGTACGCAACGCCAGCAAATATGATCAATTGCTTGACTTTGCGTTGGCCCTGCCGCGTATTCGACGCCGGGCTGTACGCGACATGGCGGCCGCCGCACCGGCGCATCAAAAGGTGATTGCAGTCGTGGTCCAGTTGCTGGAGGCGACGCTGATCCGCATCGGCCAGCGAGAATACGCCACCGCCAATAAATCATTCGGATTGACGACCATGCGCCGTCGCCATGCCACCGTCGCCGGAGACAGCGTCCGGTTTCGTTTCAAGGGAAAAAGCGGCATACGGCATGACGTCACCATCCGTGACCGACGCATCGCGCGCGCGGTCAGGCGTTGCATGGAAATTCCCGGGCACGAGCTATTCCAGTATGTGGACGAAGAGGGCAACGCCCACCGGGTGGACTCCGGCCAAGTCAATGCCTATTTGAAGGTCGCAGGCGGAGGCGAGTTCACCGCCAAACACTACCGCACTTGGGCGGCGTCCGTCTTTGCTTTGGAACGTTTGCTGAAAAGCGACTTGACCGAGCCCTCCCGCCGGCGCGGCGCCGTCAATGACGCTGTCAAGGCCACCGCCGCGCTGCTGGGCAACACGGCCACTGTATGCCGCAACTGCTACATACACCCTGCCTTGCTCGAAGCCGCCCTTGCCGGCGAATTGCACGAGCTTGCGCCGGCGGCAGGACCGCGTGGCTTGCGTGCGGCCGAGCGGCGTTTCCTGGCGTTTCTACAGGCACGTTAATTGCGGATTGCGGGCTTATGCCAATTTTTTGGACAGCAACGCAGCATATGGAAGACCAAGAGAGCATCCAGAAAGGCTCGCCGAAGAGTGACCGCAGAGAAAGGCAGGCCAGCCCCGGGCAGGCCAGCCCCGGCAGCCGCAGAATGGCGCGTTTGTCCGCCTTGGCGCGCCGGGAAATCTTCAGAACCGTAGGGCAGGTATTGTGGCGCTACCGTCGCCGTACCGCAGTCGCCCTGGTGTTGCTGCTGGTCGCCAAGCTGCTGGCGGTCCTGGTGCCCGTAGTCCTGAAAGCGATCGTCGATGATCTGGAACCGACAGGCGCGCCGCTGACCTTGCCCGTCTTCCTGCTATTGGGCTATGCTTTGCTGCGATTCTGTTCCGGGCTGTTCACCGAACTGCGCGACATCGTGTTTGCGCGCGTTTCCCAGACCGCGGCTGCGGAATCCACGGTGCGGATGTTCGCCCACCTGCATAGCCTGGGGGTGCGCTATCATGGCAGTCAGCAGACAGGGGTGTTTTCCCGCGACATCCAGCGGGGGACAGCCGGCATAGGTTTCCTGATGGGGACCGCCTTGTTCACCGTGCTGCCTACGTTGGTGGAAATCGTCACTGTCGTGGTCATCATGACGGTTGCTTACCGCGCGGGATTCGCCGGCATCGTGCTGGCCACCTTCGCCCTGTACGCGGTCTATACCGTCGTGTTCACCGAGAAGCGCACCCGCTATCAACGCCAGCTCAATGAACTGGATTCGGCGGCAAACGGCCATATGGTCGATAGCCTGCTGAACTATGAAACGGTGAAGTTCTACACCAGCGAGCATGCGGAATCGCAAAGCTTGTGCAACATCATGAGCAAATGGATAGGTGTCGGTCTGGAGAATCAGAAAGCGCTGTCCGTCCTCAATGTGGGTCAGAGCGGCATCATTGCTATGGGTGTGGCGTCGGTGATGGTGCTGGCCGGCCAGGAGGTCGTGGCCGGCAGAATGGCGGTGGGTGATCTGGTGCTTTTAAACGCGTACATTATCCAGGTATGCCTGCCCCTGAATACGCTGGGCCAGACATTCCGGCAATCGCGCGAGGCGCTGATCAACGCGGAAAGAATGTCGGAACTGTTGCAGTTGCCGCCGGAAAGCCCCGTCGATGAATCTTTGCCGCCCTTGGCGCTCGACAAGGGCGCCGTGCAATTTGACCACGTGGATTTTTCTTACCAACCCGGCCGGCAAATCCTGTACGACGTGGACTTTCGCATTGAACCGGGCGCGACTGTGGCAGTGGTTGGGGGCAGCGGGTCGGGGAAGTCGACACTGGCCCGTCTGCTGTTGCGTTTCTACGATGTAGACCAGGGCAGGGTAGCCGTGGACGGCCAGGATGTGCGCAGCGTCAGCCAAAAAAGCCTGCGGGCGGCCATAGGCGTGGTGCCGCAGGATTCACTGCTGTTCAACAACACCATCGCCTATAACATTGCTTACGGTCGGGAAGGGGCCTCTTTGGCGGAAGTCATCGATGCCGCAAAGGCGGCGCGCATACACGATCTTGTTCAAAGCCTGCCAGCCACCTACGATACGCTGGTGGGTGAACGGGGAGTGAAGCTGTCCGGCGGAGAGCGGCAACGGATCGCGATAGCGAGGGCGCTGTTGAAGAATCCGCCGCTGCTGGTGTTCGATGAGGCAACCTCGGCACTGGATACACGCACCGAGCGCGATATTCAGGCAGAGCTGGACAGGCTGGCCCAGGGCCGAAGCACCTTGATCATCGCGCACAGGTTATCCACCATCGTCGAGGCTGACCTGATCCTGGTCATGGATCACGGGCGCATCATCGAACGCGGTACTCATGCCGAACTTTTGAAGGCGCAAGGCATGTATGCGCAAATGTGGAGTCTGCAGCGCCAACAGCATGAACTGGACGCCCCGCGACTGAGCACCCAGCCGGTGAACCTCGTGGCGCTTGTGGCGGGAGTGCTCGATGCCCTGCGCTCGGCCATCGACGAGAAAGGGATTGTCTTGTATACGCTTGTCAGCCACGACACGACGCGGGTCACGGGCGACCCCAGCGCATTGCAGCAAGTGTTGTTCGACCTTTGTGCCAGTGCCATCGCCTTTACCCCGCCGGCCGGGCGGATGGAGATCCGTCTGGATCGCGACGGAGCCAATGCTGTCATTTCGGTCACGGACAGTCGGCTTGCCTTGCCGGAAGAGCAAGGCCTGGATGTTATGCCGGATCCGGATATGAGCCGGATCGAGGCGCCTGTGCCCGATCCTTTGCACGTCGCGGCCATTTTGGAACAGATGGGCGGTAAATTGGCTTCACATCCTTCGCCCGACGGCGCCGGCATGACGTTTTCCTTGATCATGCCATTGCGTGCCGTCGCGAGCCTGGCGCCACCGACGGCGGTTCGAGGCCCTGAAGAACAGATCTTGCGGGATTTGCAGATCTTCATCGCGGACGATCAGGATGAAGCGCGGGAGTTGTTGGCGGAAGCGTTGCAAGACCATGGCGCCCAGACTCGCTTGTTTGCAAATGGCCAGAGCCTGCTGGATGCTTTGCGGGAAAGTCCCGGCGGCGCGTGGCCGGACGCGTTGATATGCGACATCTCCCTGGGAGAGCCCGACGGCTACGAGGTAATTGAAACCATCAGAAAGATGGAAGCGCAGCGCGGTTCTCCTTTGTCGCGCCGGCTGCCCGCCATCGCGCTGTCCGGCTACACAGGTGCCGAAGACCGGCTACGCGCCTTGCTGGCCGGCTTTCAAGTGCATGTCAGCAAGCCGGTTGATCCGCGTGAGCTGGTGGCGACCATACTGGCGGTCGCGCCGGCGCACACTAGGCGTCCTTCTGGTACAGAAGCACGCTGATGTCACCCGCATCTTCCATGT
>JAEWEH010000366.1 GCA_023389535.1 Pseudomonadota bacterium | reverse complement strand
GGTCTGCCTAAGGCGAGCTGGACCTCGCTGCCCTGGAGCGTGGCCTGCAGGCTGCGGCGGCGCTGTCGGCGCCAGTATTGAAAATGTCGATCGGCGGCTACGGCAAGGCGGAGCCCGGCCGCCTGTCGCGCCTCGCAGAGCGCCTGGACGCCTGCGATACAAAACTCTTGATCGAGAACGATCAGACCGCCGCGGCGGGTACGCTGCAGGCGCTGGAAGGTTTTTTCGCGGATGCGGACCAAGCCGGACTGCCGCTAGGGATGACCTTCGATGTGGGCAATTGGCACTGGAACGGCGAATGTCCCTTGCAGGCGGCACAGGTTTTTGCCGGACGGGTACGTTATGTGCATTACAAGGGGGTGCAGCGCCAGCCCGCACGCTGGGTTGCCGTGCCCCTGACGGATTCGGCGGCCCCCTGGCGCGCCATCATGCGCGCCATGCCGCGCGGGCTGCCTTGCGCCATCGAATACCCGCTGGTGGGTGACGATTTGCTGTCAGTTACCCGCGGCGCGGTTCAGCAATTACGTGATCTGGAGATCAGCTTATGAGCGCCGCTTTGGATGTGGTGACTTTTGGTGAAGCCATGATGATGCTCGTCGCCGACCGCCCTGGCCCGATCGAGCAGGCCCAGGCCTTTTACAAGCGCACCGCCGGCGCGGAAACCAATGTGGCCATCGGCCTGGCCCGCCTGGGATTCAAAGTGGGCTGGGCCAGCCGGCTGGGCGCGGACTCCATGGGCCGCTACCTGCTGGCCGAGATGCAGCGCGAGGGCATAGACTGTTCGCACGTGACATGCGATGCCGGCCAGCGCACGGCCATGCAGTTCAAGGGACGTGTCGAGGACGGCAGCGATCCTCCGGTCGAATACCATCGCAAGGGTTCGGCGGCCAGCCAGATGCAGCCTGAAGAAATCGACGAAGCGTGGCTGTGCGGCGCGCGCCACTTGCACAGCACCGGCGTGTTCGCCGCCATCTCGGACAACTGCTATCAGGTATCCCGCCGCAGCATGGCGCTGATGCGCGCGGCGGGCAAGACGGTTTCTTTCGACCCCAATCTGCGACCCACCTTGTGGGCGTCCGCCGACCATATGCGCGCAGGCATCAATGAATTGGCGCGCGGCGCGGACTGGGTATTCCCCGGTATGGAAGAGGGGCGCTTGCTGACGGGACGCGACACGCCCGAGGGCGTGGCGCGGTTCTACCTGGATCAGGGCGCCAAGCTGGTGGTTATCAAGCTCGGTCCCGACGGGGCCTATTTTGACGATGGGGGACAAGGCGTCTATGTACCGGGCTGCCCCGTGAAGAAGGTGGTGGACACCGTGGGTGCGGGCGATGGCTTTGCCGTGGGTGTCATCAGCGGCTTGCTGGAAGGTCGCGGCCTGCGCCAAGCTGTCGAGCGCGGGGCCTGGATAGGGGCGCGCGCCGTGCAGGTGTTGGGCGATACCGAAGGCCTGCCCACGCGCGCTGAATTGGATGCGACCGGTTATTAGACCGGTTATCATCAAGCCGCATGAGGCCGTCGTCGGGTTGGACGAGGCCGCATGCATCTACAGCCAGGGAGCCATGCATGAGCCGTAAACAGGTGTTGGTGTATCGAGATCTGCCGCCCGCGCAACTGGAGCGCATACGCGCGCAGCATGATGTTGTCCTGGCGTATCCACGCACGCCGGGCCAGGAACAAGCCTTTCTCGATGCGCTGCCGCAGGCGCAAGGCATGATAGGTTCGAGCTACCCGATAGACGAAGCCGTGCTGTCGCGGACACGCCGTCTCGAAGTCGTGTCCAGCATCTCGGTGGGGATCGACAGTTTCCAGCTGGACGCGTTGCAGCGGCGCGGTATTACTCTGTGCCACACGCCAGGGGTGCTGACGGAGACGGTGGCCGATTTGCTGTTCGCCATGGTGCTCGGCACCAGCCGTCGCATTCTCGAACTGGGCCGCTATGTGCAGCAGGGGCGCTGGAAGCGCAATATAGGCGAAGACCTATACGGCTGGGATGTCCATGGCAAAACCATGGGCATTGTGGGCTATGGCCGCATTGGCCGGGCGCTGGCGCGCCGCGCGGCCCTGGGTTTCGATATGCCGGTGCTCTATCACACGCGCACCCCGGCGCCTAGCGGGTTGCCGGAAGGCAAGGCACGCGCGGTCACCTTGGCCGAACTGCTGGAGTCATCCGACTTTGTCGTGATCATGCTGCCTTTGACCGACCAGACCCGCGGCATGATCGGGCCGCGGGAGTTCGCCGCCATGAAGCCGGGCGCCATTTTGATCAACGGCGCGCGCGGCCCCATCGTCCAGGAAGAGGCGCTGCTGGATGCGCTGGACCGGGGCACCTTGCGGGCTGCGGGGCTGGATGTGTTCGACATCGAGCCGCTGCCTGCAGATTCCCCGTTGCGTGATCACCCCAAAGTGCTGCCGTTGCCGCACATAGGCTCCGCCACCCATGAAACCCGTCAAGCCATGGCGGACATGGCCACCACCAATTTGTTGCTGGCGCTGGACGGCAAACCGCCGCTGGCGGCCTATCCCGCATAGCGTCGGGCTCGCGCGTTTCCCCTGCGCTTACCCAAACACTGCGTCGCGCATGGCTCTTGTCGCGCCCAGCCGCGACGACAGTTCATCCGCGGCCGACATCAGGGCTGCCGTGTAGTGCCTGGCATCCGCCGACTGTAGTCTTTCAGACAGGCCGGCCAGCGTCAAAGCCCCCGCGAATTGGTCATCATGGCCGATGATGGGGGTGGACCAGGACGAGGTATAGGGATCGCGGATTCCGCAGGAAAAGAAGGGCAGGGCTTCGTCGCCGCGATCCCCTCCCCGTGCCCAGATATTGAATATCCTGCCTGTGGCAGAATCATCTGGAGGCATGACTGTCCCCGCCAGAATCTGCCGATGCAGGCCTTCATGGGGCTGATGCCTGAATAGGCAAAGCCGCGACCCGTCGCTGCCATTCTCGATATAGTAGGACGTGCTTTCACCGGTCTGCTCCGACAGTCTGACCAGTATTGGCTCGACCGTGTCAGCCAGATCGAAGCTTTTTTCATATACCCGTCCCAGATAGAGCACGCGCGGGCCCAGGGAGTATTTGCCGTCGCCGTGGCGTACGACGTAACCGCAGCGCGCCAACGAATTCAGCAGCCGGAACACTGTGGTTTTATGCAGGGGCAGGCGGTCAGACAATTGGGCCAGCGTCAGTCTGTCCGACCCTGGTTTGAAACAATCCAGAACGCTGAGCGCGCGTTCTACGGCAATTACACCGTCATTACTCATAGTCGATCTCCTGCATGGCCAGCCCCGTTATTGCAATCGTTGTACAGTATACAACGGCATTTCTATTTATATAATGGACTTACTTCAAAGGGAGATCTGATAGTGAACAAGTCGATAGTGGTGGTCACGGCGCATGTAGGGGACTTCGTATGGCGCTGCGGCGGGGCCATTGCCTTACATGCGGAACAAGGCATTCCAGTGCAACTGGTATGTTTAAGCTACGGCGAGAACGGCGAGTCGAATGCCGCCTGGTCTACGCAGGGCGATCGCGACGCCATCAAGGCGATCCGGCGCGCTGAAGCGGAGCGTGCCGCGGACTTATTGGGGGTGCAAGCGCTTCACTTCTATGATCTCGGCGACTATCCCTTGCCTGAAACCGCTGAGACCGTCGATAGGCTGTCCCAGGTATTGCGCACGGCTAAGCCTCAGGTGGTTATCACGCATCCCGAGAAAGATCCGTCCAATCTGGACCACTGCCGGACCTTCAACATGGTGCTGGGCGCTCGCATGAAGGCCATTGCGCCGGGCCATGGCGCGGATTTCATCCAGCCGCCGCAAGTGTTGTGTTTCGAGCCGCATCAACCGGAACTGTGCGGCTTCAAGCCCGATACCATCCTGGACATCACCCCGGTCTGGGAAAAAAAGCTAAGTGCGATGCACGCCATGGCTACGCAAAAGAATTTGTGGGCTTACTACGAGCGTGTCGCGCTGCAGCGGGGCGCGCAAGGCGGGCGCCGCGCACAGAAGGCTTCGATGTATGGCGAAGCCTATCAGACTATTTTTCCCGCAGCCCGCGCGTCGTTTTTTTGAACAGATGGCGCTACGCGGCAAATTGATTTTTTGAACGCTGAACTCAAGGAGACAGAAATATGAAGTGCAGACACATTTTGGCCGGAATGCTGGCAATAAGTTCGTTATTGGCCGGAACAGCCGCGTGGGCCGCCTACCCCGAACGTCCGGTACGCATGATCATTCCGTTTGCGGCGGGCGGGCCCGCCGATCTGGTAGGACGCGAGATCGCAGAAGTTGTCGGCAAGGAAATCGGGCAGCCCATCGTCGTGGTGAATGCGGGCGGTGGGCATGGCGTCCCGGCCTTGAATCAACTGCTGGGCGCTCCCGCGGATGGCTATACGCTGCTGATGCCGGCATCGGGGAATATGACGATTCCATCGAAAGCCATGAAGGACAAGAATGTGCTGGACCTCTTGTCGCCGATCAGCCAGCTCACGCAAAGCCCGCATGTCCTGGTGGTCAATGCAAGCCTGCCTGTAAATTCCGTGCAGGACTTGGTCGACTACGCCCGAGCCCATCCTGGCAAGGTGAATTTCGGTTCAGCCGGTGTCGGTGGGGTGGCGCATTTGGGCATGGAACTATTCAAGAGCCAAGCTAAAGTGGATGTTGTTCACGTTCCGTATCGGGGAACGTCGCAGGTCATCGCCGACCTGGCATCGGGAGAGGTCCAAGCCTTGTTCAGCAGCATGCCGTCGCTGAAGCCCATGATGGATAAAGGCGCGATCAAGGCGCTGGGCATGAGCGCTCCCAGCGATGGCGCGGTCACGTCCAAGCTGCCGGTGATTTCGCAATCGGGCTTGCCTGGAATGGAATACACCACTTGGTATGGTCTGTTTGCTAAGCACGGCACGCCTGATGACGTGTTGCAGACTTTGAATGCCGCCGTCAGGAAGGCACTGGAAAATCCGGAATTGAATCGCAAATTCGAGGCCCAGGGCGTCGAGTTCGTGTCGGGCTCGCCGGAAGAGCTTGCTGCGCTGGTCAAGAAAGATGCGGAGAAATGGGCTCGCGTCATTGACGAGGCGGGTATACAGCTGGATTGACCGGTCGGGCTTGCGGCCCGGCCAGGCCGGTTTGCCGCTGCACTTGATCGGCCCAGAGTCGCTACAGCTCGCATGCCTGCCGAGCCAGGCCCGTAATGACGTCCCATTGTCCTTGCGCCACGGCGGATTCCGGCGTGAGCCAGGATCCACCCACGCACTTGACGTTGGGCAGGTCCAGGTATTGCCGGGCATTGGCGGCGTTGATGCCGCCCGTGGGGCAGAAGACAATATCGGGCAGCGGGCCGTATAGCGCTTTCAGCAGTCCCATGCCGCCCACGGCCTCAGCGGGAAAAAGCTTTTGCACCGTAAAGCCCTGGTCGGCGGCATACATCGATTCCGACGCGGTGGCGACACCGGGCAGGAAAGGAATGCCGGCGGCCGCTGCGGCTTCGGCCAGTGCCGGGGTCAGGCCTGGACTGACGGCGAAGCTTGCCCCCGCATCAACGGCTGCCTTGAACTGGTCCGCGGTGCGCACCGTGCCCACACCCACCAGCGCCTCCGGCACTTCGCGGCGGATGAGCCGTATCGCTTGCAGGGCTGCGTCCGAGCGCAAGGTGATCTCCAGGCTGCGTACGCCGCCCTCGACCAGCGCGC
>JAEWEH010000357.1 GCA_023389535.1 Pseudomonadota bacterium | reverse complement strand
GGCAAGCAGGCTCGCCGCTACCCGCCAGCGTTTCATTTTTCCCTGTATGTCATGGCTGCTTGCCATATGCCTCCAGCATTCATGGCGCCCCAATACCCCCGGAACGCCTTCCGGATAGGCACTGTATCAGAAACCACGGTTCGCAGAGGCGTCGCCTTTGGTCGCGGCACAGCCTTTGCTGGCGGGAAGCCCGGTCGCCCGAAGAGCGGTCGGGGCTGCCAGAGCACATTATCTATTGGATCCTGGGAGGAAAGTATGAACGATGGCACAGTAAAAAGCGGGCGGAACAAGATGCGCATGTCGGTGGGCGTCATGGTCCGGATGCGGGGGGCATTGATGGGCCTGACGGTCATGGCTGCGGGTGGAATTGCGGTGGCGCATGCGGATATCACCGTCGATATGCATCAGGTCGATGCCAAGGGCGTGGGCCAGAGCGTGGGCTCGGTAAGCATATCCGAGTCCCAGTACGGCCTGGTGTTCACGCCCAATCTGCAGGGGCTGCCCCCCGGCATTCATGGATTCCATGTGCATGAACAACCCAGTTGCGATGCCGCCGAGAAAGATGGCAAGATGGTCGCCGCGCAAGCAGCGGGCGGGCACTTGGATCCCGAGAAAACCGGCAAGCACGGTTTCCCTTGGGGTGACGGCCACCTGGGCGACTTGCCCGCGCTGTATGTCGATGGGCAGGGTAAATCAGTCAATCCGGTGCTGGCGCCACGCTTCACCAAGCTGGACCAAGTGGCAGGCCGTGCGCTGATGGTGCATGAAGGCGGGGACAATCATGCCGATCATCCAGCGCCTTTGGGCGGCGGGGCAGGGCGGCTTGCCTGCGGCATCATCAAGAAATAGCGCTGCGCCCCAGGGCGCTAAGATGCGGCGTCCTTTTCTTTTGCTTTATATTTTCCATGGATGATCGTCGCAAGAAGGCGCACACTTGCGCCCGTGATGGATTGCGGAGTCTATAGATGGAAAATCAGATCAGGCGCGGTTCCCTGGAAATGGCGGGCGCCATGGCGATATCGGGCACCATAGGGTGGTTTGTGCTGGTATCGGGCCAGGCGGTGCTGGATGTCGTTTTCTGGCGCTGCGCCATTGGCGCAGCCACCTTGCTGCTGATATGTGGATTCATGGGGCTTTTGCGCCCGCATTGGCTCAAGCCCAGCAGTCTCGCCTGGGCCATGCTCAGCGGGATGGCAATCGTCGGCAATTGGGTATTGCTGTTCGCTGCTTACTCGCGGGCGTCTATCGGCATTGCCACCGCGGTATACAACACGCAGCCGTTCATGCTGGTGGGGCTGGGCGCGCTTTTCCTACGCGAGCGCATTACTCTGGATAAAATACTGTGGCTGGGCCTGGCATTCCTGGGCATGCTGGCCATCGTCAGCCATCACAGCGCACCATCATACGGCGACCCTCGAGCATATTTGCCGGGTATTGGCCTGGCCCTGGGCGCCGCCTTCCTGTATGCGGTCGCCGCGTTGCTCGTAAAGCGGCTTGCCGGCACGCCGCCCCATTTGATCGCACTGGTGCAAGTGTCCGCGGGCGTCATCATGCTGGCTCCCTTCGCGCACATGGGCGACTTGCCGCAGCAAGCCGTTTCCGCCTGGATGGCTGTGCTGACGCTGGGTGTGGTGCATACAGGCTTCATGTATGTACTGCTTTATGGCGCCATACAGAAACTGCCTACCGCCCTGACGGGAGCCTTGTCTTTCATCTATCCCATTGTGGCGATCCTGGTGGACTGGGTGGCGTTTGGGCAACGGCTCAACTGGCTTCAATGGTGTGGAGTGGCTGCGATTCTTCTGGCCGCGGCGGCCATGCAGCAAGGATGGGTTCCGGGTCGGCGTACGCCACGCCTTAGTTGACGCCGCGGGATCCCAAGCCGCGGCAGGCGATCACCACAGGCTAATCCGCGCAAGGTCTTGCAACCTGTATACACTATCGGGCGCGATGCCATGGGACGTCAGGCGTTTTGCCGGACAGGCATCTGTCGCCTACCTTCGGCCAGGCCACCGCTGGCCGGGTTACGACGCTGGAGCTGCCTCTTATGCCTGTTCTCGTTGCTATTGCAGCACTTTTCGCCATGCAGCTACTGGGAGAATTGCTTGTCCGCTTTGCGGGCCTGCCCCTGCCCAGCCCTTTGGTGGGCATGCTGCTTCTATTGGGCGCCCTGATGGTTCTGGGGCGTATCCCCAATGCCTTGCGCCTTGTCTGCCGCCATATGCTGGCCCATATGATGCTGCTGTTCATCCCTGCCATAGCGGGCATCATGGTGCTGTTCGGACCGTTGGGATGGGAGTGGCCGGCATTTCTGCTGGCTTGC
Organism: Pseudomonadota bacterium; assembly: GCA_023389535.1. GTDB lineage: Bacteria > Pseudomonadota > Gammaproteobacteria > Burkholderiales > Burkholderiaceae_B > UBA6240. The sequence goes on along the minus strand of JAEWEH010000357.1, from coordinate 7,540 downwards.
GTAGGGGGCGCCGCATTCAGCCTGGCAGTCACTGCCTGCACGTTGCGTTGGATGCTCAAACGCGCCAAGAGAGCCGAGGCGTGAGCGCGCTTGAGGCCTCTTGGGCATATTTGGCCGATACGCCGCTACTGTGGCTCGGCTTTACATTAAGCGCCTATCTGCTTGCGATGGCGCTCTACCGCCGTGGCCGCAACCATCCTTTGCTCCTGCCGGTATTTACGGCAGTCATCATGATTATTGCCGTACTGTGGCTAAGCGATACGCCATACCCGACCTATCGGCGGCATACCTGGCTGCTGCAGTTTCTGATCGGTCCCGCCACGGTTGCGCTTGCCATACCCCTGTACGATCAGCTGCATCGCCTGAGGCAAATGCTTGTGCCCTTGTTGGTCGCGCTATTGGCCGGTTCAGCAGCCGCAATAGTTTCAGCCATCGGCATAGCATGGGTGCTCGGAGCCACTTTGCAGACTCGAATATCTCTCGCACCCAAGTCGGCAACCATGCCCATCGCCATGGAAGTAGCCGCTTTGGCAGGTGGCCTGCCTGCGCTGACTACAGTGGCTGTGGCCATCACCGGTGTGTCGGGCGCCATCATGGCTGGCGCCGTATTCAAATTCCTCGGTATACGGGACCCCGCCGTTCAGGGCTTTTCCTTGGGCTTGAGCGCACATGCCATTGGCGTGGGCCGGGCCTTTCAGTGGGGGGAAACCGCCATTGCGTTCGCGGCCCTGGGCATGGGCTTGAACGGCATACTGACGGCCTTGCTGGTTCCGCTCATCTTCGGGTTACTGGCGCTTTTCTAGGCCAAGCGCTATTATTTTCAAGGAAGCCGGCACGCCGGCAGTCTGGCTGTTAAAGGGCCGATTCAAGGCAGACCAAACATAAAAGCCACCAGGAGACCATTATGTCCAGCATTTTCGATCAGGACCTGCCGCAAACGCCGGCGAACTATGCGGCGATGTCGCCGCTGTCTTTCATCGAACGCAGCGCGCAAGTGTATCCCGACAAGCTGGCGGTCGTGCATGGTACTGGTCCCGATGCCTTGCGCAGAAGCTGGTCGCAGCTTTACAGCAGGTGCAGGCGCTTGGCCAGCGCCTTGTCGCGCGCCGGCATAGGCAAAGGGGATACCGTGGCGGTCATACTGCCCAACACGCCGCCCATGGTCGAGGCCCATTTCGGCGTCCCCATGGCGGGCGCGGTATTGAATGCCTTGAACACCAGGCTGGATCCGCAAATGATCGCTTTCATGCTCGACCATGGCGAGGCCAAGGTGGTGATTGTAGACAGCGAATTCGCCCCGACCATGAAAACGGCGCTGGGCCTGCGCAAATCGACAGCCCCCATCCGGGTCATCGATGTGGCTGATCCGCTCTATAAAGGCGCCCACTCGCCCATCGGCGAACAGGACTACGAAGCGTTTCTGGATGGCGGCGACCCGGACTTCGCCTGGGAATTGCCGGCCAGCGAATGGGACGCGATCGCACTGAACTACACCAGTGGCACCACGGGCAATCCCAAGGGCGTGGTCTATCATCACCGCGGCGCAGCCGCTGCGGCGATATCGAATATCCTGGAATGGGACATGCCCAAGCACGCGGTGTATCTGTGGACCTTGCCCATGTTCCATTGCAATGGCTGGACTTTCCCTTGGGCCGTCGCGGCGCGTGCGGGCGTCAACGTATGCCTGAGGCGTGTCGAAGCCCAGGCCATTTTCGACGCCATGCGCGAACACGGGGTCAGCCATTATTGTGGCGCACCCATTGTGCACAGCATGCTGGTGAATGCACCCGACACCATGAAGCAAGGCATACCGGCGGGCGTGAAAGCCATGGTGGCTGGGGCGGCGCCCCCGGCCTCCATGATAGAAGGCATGGAGCGCATGGGTTTTGACCTGCTTCACGTTTACGGGCTGACGGAAGTCTACGGCCCGGCCACGGTCTGCGCCAAGCACGAGGCCTGGGATGGCCTGGACATCGGCGAGCGTGCACGCCTGAATGCGCGCCAGGGCGTTACCTATCACCTGGAGCGTGGCATCTGCGTCATGGATCCCCAGACCATGCAGCCGGTTCCGGCCGACGGCGTCACCATGGGCGAGATCATGTTCCGCGGCAACATTACGATGAAGGGCTACCTGAAGAACCCCAAGGCCACCCAGGAAGCGCTGGCGGGCGGCTGGTTCCACAGCGGCGACCTGGCGGTCATGGATCCCGACGGCTATGTGAAGATCAAGGATCGCAGCAAGGACATCATCATTTCCGGCGGCGAAAACATTTCTTCCATCGAAGTCGAAGACATCCTGTACCGCCATCCGGATGTGCTGGCCGCGGCCGTCGTGGCGCGCCCCGACACCCGCTGGGGTGAAACCCCTTGCGCCTTCATCGAACTGAAGGCCGGCGCGCAAGCCACCCCCGAAGCCATCATCGAGCATTGCAAGAAGCATATGGCGGGCTATAAAGTGCCGCGTACGGTGGTCTTCTGCGAACTGCCCAAGACGTCCACCGGTAAAATCCAGAAGTTCGAACTGCGCAAGCAGGCCGAAGCCCTGGAACCCGCCGTCGCCGGTTAGGCAGGGGTTTGACAGGTTAAACTCCAGCAGGAACAGCGTGACGCAGCATAGTGCGTCATCCGGGGATCGACACCGGCCTCTTTACGGAGGCCGTTTTCATGAAAACATTATTGACCAGGGAATTTGCACCATGCCTTCATTTGATGTGGTCTCGGAAGTCGACAAGCACGAATTGAGCAACGCCGTCGACCAGGCCAACCGCGAGCTTTCCACGCGCTTTGACTTCAAAGGCGTGGACGCCAAATTCGAACTGGACGACTACACCGTATCGCAGTCGGCGCCCAGCGTCTTCCAGTTGAACCAGATGCTGGACATCTTGCGAGGCCGCCTTTCGGCGCGCGGAATAGATATCCGTTGCCTGGATGTGGGCGATCCGCTGGAAAACGTCGCCGGCGCCCGCCGCAAAGTCACCGTCAAACAAGGGATAGAGCAGGCGGTATCCAAAAAGCTCATCGCCGAAATCAAAGCGGCCAAGCTCAAGGTCGAATCCCAGATCAACGGCGACAAACTGCGCATCAGCGGCAAAAAACGCGATGATCTTCAGGCCGCCATCGCCTTGCTGAAAAAATCGCAGGTAGATCTCCCCCTGCAATTCAACAATTTCCGCGACTGACTGCCTAATTCCTTAACCGATATCCCGTCCTGAATATCCACGCCACGATGCCCAGGCAAATAACGAGGAACAACAATGTCATCCCCAGGCTGACATACACATTCACGTCCGCGATCCCATAAAAGCTCCAGCGAAAGCCACTGACCAGGTAGACCACGGGATTGAACAGAGTCACCGTCTGCCAGAACGGCGGAAGCATATTGATCGAATAAAAGCTGCCGCCCAAAAACGTCAGCGGCGTGACGATCAGCAGCGGCACCAATTGCAGCTTCTCGAAGCCATCCGCCCAGATACCGATAATGAACCCGAACAGACTGAACGTAAAGGCCGTCAACACCAGAAAGACCAGCATCCATACCGGATGATTCACTTGCAAGGGCACAAAGAACCGCGCGGTGATCAAAATGATGGCGGCAAGAATGATGGACTTCGTCGCCGCCGCGCCCACATAACTCAAGGTGATTTCAAAGTACGAAATCGGCGCTGAGAGCAGCTCGTATATCGTTCCCGTAAAGCGCGGGAAGTAAATTCCGAAAGAAGCATTCGAAATGCTTTGGGTCAGCAACGACAGCATGACCAGCCCTGGCACAATGAAAGCCCCATAGCTGATGCCGTCGACTTCCGTGATCCGGTTGCCTATGGCCCCGCCGAACACCACGAAATACAAAGAAGTCGAAATGACCGGCGCGACGATGCTTTGCAGCAAGGTTCGCCAGGTTCGCGCCATTTCGAATACGTAGATAGCGCGCATGGCATGGAAATTCATCTGACCGCTCCCAGCGAACAAGGGTTCATACCGGCACGAAAAAAAGCATGTAAGGCAAGCGCGCATTCATTTTGCGCTACGTACCAATTGCACAAAAATTTCTTCCAGCGAACTTTGTTTGGTTTGCAAATCCTTGAACACGATGCCGGCCTGATTCAGATCCCGGAAAAGCTCCGTGATGCTATTGTGCTCGCGCTGCGTATCGTAGGTATAGACGATCTCGCTGCCGTCCTCGGCAAGCTCAAGCTGGTAGGGTGCAAGCGCCGCAGGCAGGGCGGCCAGCGATTGATGCAATTGCAGTGTCAACTGCTTCTTGCCCAGCTTGCGCATCAGCTCGGCTTTTTCTTCGACCAGCACAATCTCGCCGTGGTTGATTACCCCGACCCGATCCGCCATTTCCTCCGCTTCCTCGATATAGTGCGTTGTCAGGATCACGGTAACGCCATTGGCGCGCAACGAACGCACCACCTGCCACATCTCCTTGCGCAATGAAACGTCCACACCCGCCGTGGGCTCATCCAGGAAAAGAATCTGGGGTTCATGCGAAAGCGCCTTGGCAATCAATACGCGCCGCTTCATGCCTCCGGACAAGGTACGCAACTGGTTGCCCTTCTTGTCCCACAGGGATAGTTCGCGCAATATTTTTTCAATATGTCCAGGATTAGGGGCCTTGCCGAACAGGCCCCGGCTGAAACTGACCGTGTCCCACACGGTCTCGAAGGCGTCGGTGGTCAGCTCTTGCGGCACCAAGCCAATTTTCGATCGCGCTGCACGATAATCGCGAGCGATGTCGCAGCCATCCGCAAGCACTGTGCCGGAACTGGGGCTGACCAAGCCGCATACGATACTGATAAGTGTCGTTTTCCCCGCGCCATTGGGCCCGAGCAAGGCGAAGATTTCACCGCGTTTTATTTCAAGATCCACGCCCTTGAGCGCCTGGAAGCCAGACTTATAGGTCTTGCTTAGATTTGTGATGGAAATAATGGCCGGCATGATAAGTTCCCAACAGCACCTGGGCACGATAACATAACAGTGGGGCAGGCCATCAGATTTCGCTTCCCGTACAAGTGGGCAGCGGCCTTACTTTCATTGGCACGATCATGACATCTTCCATTTACCGCCACGTCTTGCTCTCACCAGCACAAATGGCCGCCGCCGATGCTGCGGCGATCGCCGCCGGTGTCAGTGACATGGCGCTGATGGAGGCGGCCGGCGCGGCAGTCGCCAATGCGGTGGCGGAGCGTTGGAGCCAACGCCCGGTCACCGTGTTGTGCGGTCCCGGCAATAACGGAGGGGACGGTTTCGTCGCGGCACGACATCTGGCTGAGGCCGGGTGGCCAGTGCGTGTGGGCTTGCTGGGCAAACAAGCTGCGCTTGCAGGTAGCGCGGAACAGCATGCGCGTCTTTGGCGCGGGCCGATAGAGCCCTTGTCGACCAATCTGCTCAAGGGTGCGGGGCTGGTGATAGACGCGCTTTTTGGCGCGGGCCTGTCGCGCCCCGTCGGCGAGCCTGCAGCCGGCCTGTTGCAGGCGGTGGCAGCCAGCGGCCTGCCGGTATGCGCCGTGGACCTGCCCAGCGGACTGGACGGCAGCGATGGCCAGCTACTGGGCTCGGTTGTACCGGCCGAACTTACCGTTACATTCTTCCGCAAGAAACCTGGCCACGTGCTGATGCCGGGTAGGGCGCTGTGTGGTGAAGTGGTGGTGGCCGATATCGGCATTGCGGCCGACGTGCTGGACGACATCGCCCCGCAGGTCTTCGAGAATGCCCCCGCGCTGTGGCTGGCTTCATATCCCTGGCCGGCCGTGTCCGGCCACAAGTATCAGCGCGGCCATGTGCTGGTGGTGGGCGGAAGGCTTATGACGGGCGCGGCCCGCCTGGCGTCGATGGCTTGTGCACGCATGGGCGCCGGCCTGGTGACCATCGCCGCGCCCGCGTCTTCATGGCAGGTGTACGCCGCCGGCTCGGCCAGCATCATGGTGCAACCCATGCGCGAATCGGGCGGGCTCGAAGACATCCTGGCCGATGCGCGGAAAAATGTCATCGTCGTCGGGCCCGGATCCGGGGTGTCGGATCTGACCCAGAAACATGCATTGCAGGCATTGGCCAGCAAACGCGCGGTCGTGCTGGACGCGGATGCCATCAGCGTGTTCGGCACGGACCCTCAGGCGCTGTTCGACGCAATCGACGGGCCTTGTGTGCTGACACCGCATGAAGGCGAGTTCAATCGGCTGTTTTCGAGCAAAGGCGGCAAGCTGGCGCGGGCCAGCGATGCGGCCAGGCGCAGCGGCGCCGTGGTGGTATACAAAGGGGCGGACACCACCATTGCCCATCCTGACGGCCGTGCAATCATCAATAGCAATGCACCGTCGGAACTGGCCACTGGTGGTACCGGCGATGTGCTGGCGGGGATGGTCGCCGGGCTGCTGGCGCAAGGCATGCCGGCTTTCGACGCGGCCGCCGCGGCGGTCTGGATGCACGGCGAAGCGGCCCGTTTGTTCGGGCCCGGGCTGATGTCCGAAGACTTGCCCGGCATGCTGCCCAGGGTCTTGCGCCGGCTGAAGCGCTCGCTCTGAGCTAAACTTCCCTGCTTATTGAACGCAAACCTTTACCTGTAGAACATTGCATGTCTGATGTCATCGCGCTGATTTTCGACTTTGACGACACACTGGCTCCGGACAGCACGTCCGGTTTTCTCGCCGACATGGGCGTGGACGTCGAGCGCTTCTGGAAGGGAATGGTGGGCCCGCTGCTGTTCGAACAGGACTGGGACCCCGTGCCGGCCTATCTGTACCAGATGATAGAGCTGTCAAAATCGGGCGCGTACGGCGCGATCACGCAAGACCGATTGGAAGATTGGGGCCGGCGGCTACCGCTGCACGATGGCGTGGCTACGCTTTTCGGCCGGCTGCGCGAACTCGTCCGCGAACAGCATCCCCAGATCCATCTGGAGTTCTATCTGATATCCAGCGGAATAGGAGATGTGGTCAGGCATACGCCCATCGCGCGCGAATTCACCGATATCTGGGCTTCGGAGTTCATCTACGACGCAGCAGGTGGCATTCACTTTCCCAAACGGGTCGTCAGCTTCACCGACAAGACGCGTTATCTTTTCCATATACAGAAAGGCATCGTGGGCGCCGCATCGCGGAACAAGCCATTCGAGGTCAACAAGAAGATTCCTCAGGACAAGCTACGCATTCCTTTCGAGCAAATGATTTTTGTCGGTGACGGTTACACCGACATACCCTGTTTTTCCTTGATTCGCCGATCGGGTGGCGTGGCCTTCGGCGTTTGGGATCCGCGACATCGGGATAAGCGCAGCCGCGCCTGGGGCTTCATCCAGGAGGGCAGGGTATCCAATCTGAACCAGGCGCGATATGACGAGCAGGCCGAACTCTATCAGTGGCTGGAAGAGGCGGTGGATAGCCTGGCAGGACGGATTACGCTGAACAACCGGATTTATCGTGGCTGAACGTCCGTTCATAAATCAGGCGATCCAACCACCCGCGGACCTGCCGACGGACTGGAGCGCGGCGGATCTGTCGGCCATGCGTCTGGCATTGCAGCAGGCCGAGCTGGCTCGCAGCAACGG
>JAEWEH010000351.1 GCA_023389535.1 Pseudomonadota bacterium | reverse complement strand
TTCCCGGACTGGGCGATATCCCACGGCCCCGCAGGCGCGGCCGGGATGCCGAGCGGTTCTGCCGGACTGCCATCGTGCCCCGGCACCGCGATGACGCCATAGACCAACGCATCCGACATCGTCAGGCTGACCTTCGCCCGCAGCACGAACATGGAAAGCCGCTTGATCAGCGATGCCGCTATGTCGGCCTGAACCAGAGCGCGATACACAGGAGCCTCCCCCCGGTCGTCGCGCCACATCACCATAGTCCCCAGCAGGCGGCCCTTGGCGGTGCAGTAACCGGCCAGCCGGGCCTGGCCGGCGGTCAATCCCGCGACATCGTTGGTCAACTGACCATGCAGGAAGCTGGCTGCATCGGCGCCCGTTGCCTCGATGACGGCAAGTTCAGGCAAGCGCGCAAGGTAAGCGGAAGAATTCATTATTGGTACCATCCACAACTAGAAGACAGGGAAGAACTCGCTTTATGATAGCGGGCTTCAAAGATTCCTGCCGCGCTGGGGCGGGTGCATAAGCCGCGCCGCAATGGGTCCCGGTGCGTCAGCCAGCGGGCGGTCCGATGGCGGTTTACGAGGCGGTATCGGCCTGCGTTACACTTTAATGTTGTTGCTATCATCGCTATCCCGACGGCCGATCTCCTTCCTGCTGCATGAAAAAATTCAAACTGATATGTCTATATTTGCTACTGGCGCTGGCGCTGGCGGCAACCGCCCTCAGCGGCTATGCCTGGTACTGGACAGAGCGGCCGGTTACGCTGGATGGTGATCGCGTCGACTATATTGTCGAGGCCGGCAGTCGCCCGCGCAGCATTGCGCAAGCCATGAATAAAGCGGGCGTGCAGATCAACGAAGACGGCTTCGTCCTGTTGGCGCGGCTCACGGGCCAGGACAAGCTGTTGCAGGCAGGCGCCTACGAGGCGGTAACGGGCGACACGCCGCGCACTTTGCTGGAACGCATGGCCAGTGGCGACATGACGCAGACGCGGCTTACGTTCGTGGAAGGCTGGACTTACCAACGCATGCGCCAGGCCATACGCGATAATCCGCAGGTCAGGCAAACGCTGGACGGCGTCTCGGACGAAGCGCTGTTGAAGCGCCTGGGCGCATCGGAAAGCAGTCCTGAAGGGCTGTTTTATCCAGACACCTATGTCTTCGTTCCGGGCTCGTCCGATTTCGACCTGCTGCGCCGCGCCTACCACGCGCAGATGCAGATGCTGGACGTGATGTGGAAGGACCGTGATCCGCAATTGCCACTGGACAGCCCCTACCAGGCGTTGGTCCTGGCCTCCATCATAGAAAAGGAAACCGGTCACAGTGCCGACCGGGACAGGGTGTCGGGCGTGTTCATCAACCGCTTGCGGCTGGGCATGCCCTTGCAGACGGATCCCACCGTCATCTACGGCATGGGCGAACGCTACGAAGGGCGGATACGCAAGAAAGACCTGACGACGGATACGCCCTGGAACACGTATACGCGCCCGGGCCTGCCGCCGACCCCTATCGCGAGTCCGGGACGGGCCTCGCTGGCGGCGGCGCTGCACCCGGAAGCTCATAAATTCTTGTATTTCGTCTCGCGGGGCGACGGCACCAGCGAGTTCTCGGAAAATCTGGCCGCCCATAACCGGGCCGTGGCAAAGTACATTCTTGGGCAGAAGAACTAATGGAAAGTCGGCGCGGTTATTTCATCACCCTCGAAGGCCTGGACGGTGCGGGCAAAAGCACTCACATCGACTGGCTGGTGCAGCAGTTGGAATCGCGGGGGCTGCAGGTCGTATCCACGCGCGAGCCCGGCGGCACAGAGCTGGGCGAGCGGCTCAGGCAATTATTGTTGACCCATCCCATGCATTTGAAAACCGAGACGCTGCTGATGTTCGCGGCGCGCTGCGAACATATTGCGCAGGTCATCGAGCCAGCACTCGCGGCGGGGCGCTGGGTCGTCTGCGATCGCTTCACCGACGCAAGCTACGCCTATCAGGGCGGCGGCCGGGAAATGGGGTCAGGCAGCATCGCCATACTTGAAGATTGGGTGCAGGGTGGCCTTCAGCCGGACCGGACCTGGTTGTTCGATGTCCCGCTCGAGGTTGCGCGAGAACGCCTGTCGCGCACCCGCGAACTCGACCGGTTCGAACGCGAAGGCCCGGCCTTCTTCGAAAGGACGCGGCAAGCCTACCACCAGCGCGCCAGCGAGCATCCGGATCGGGTGCGCGTGATTGATTCAACGCTGACGCTCGACGCCATACGAGCCAATCTGGCGCGCGATATCGACGCCTTGCTGGCAAGCCAGGGGCACGCGACCGTGGCAGGCCGGCCATGAGCAGCGGCCTGGCGCAATTCCTGCCGTGGCAGCAAGCCCTGGCGACCACTTGGCTGGAACGGCGCGAGCGCTTCGCCCACGCCTGGCTGATCCATGGCCTGCCCGGTATAGGCAAGCGCCAATTCGCTTTGGCGGCGGCCGCCAGTCTCTTGTGCGAAGAACCAGTCAAAGGCCTGGCATGCGGCCACTGCCCCGCCTGCTTATGGGTCGCCGGCGGCAATCACCCCGACTTGCGCCGCATTCGTCCCGACGCCATCGCGCTGGAGGAGGGGGATGGCAGCCCAGCCGGAGACGAAGACGAACGCGCCGCCGCAAGCGCCAAGAAGGCGCCCTCGAAGGACATCCGTGTCGACCAGCTGCGTGAATTGGGCGCTTGGTTCAATACCGCCACCCATCGTGGCGGATGGCGGGTTGCCGTGCTGTATCCTGCACGGGCCATGAACCTGATCACGGCCAATGCATTGCTGAAAGTCCTGGAAGAGCCACCAGCGCATACGATATTCTTACTGGTGGCGGATGCGCCGGATCGGCTGCTGCCGACCTTGGTCTCGCGCTGCCGCAGGTTGCCCTTGCCGGTGCCCACAAAGCAAGAAAGCCTCGCGTGGCTCGCCGCACAAGGTGTGGCTGAACCCGAGCAATGGCTGGCCGCTGCAGGCGGCGCGCCCTTACGCGCGCGCGAACTGGCCCAATCCGGTGAAAGCGCCTGCCCGCAATGGCTGGTCCAGCTGATATCCGCGGTGTCCGACACACATGATCCCGATATCGGGCCTTTTGCTGACCAGTTGGAAAAATTGGCGCCGGAAGTCTGGATAGATACACTTCAGCGCCTGTTTCTGGACTTGCTGCTTGCAAGCGCCGGCGCTCGCCTGCGATATTTCCCCGGCATGGAACGCCCACTGAGACTGATCGGGCAGCGCGCTGCTGCTGCGCAACTTGCCGAAACCGCCCAGTGGCTGGCCCAGCAACGTGCAATAGCCGGCCATCCCTTGAACGCCAAACTATTTGCGCATAGCGCCATCCAGCGTGTGGCGCTGGCCTGCCAGGGCCCGCGTGATGCCGCCGCCTGAAAGCCGCTACACTGGAAGTTTTATCGCCATTGCCGGTTTGACGCTTGCAGCCACGCAAGACTATCCCTGAATAAACCCTATGTATGTAGATTCCCATTGCCATCTGGATTTCCCTGAACTGGCACAAAACCTTCCGGACATTCTAGGCCGCATGGCGCAGAACCAGGTCAGCCATGCGCTGGTGGTCAGCGTCAACTTGCCGGACTGGCCGCGGCTGCTGGAGCTGGTACAGCCGCATCCGAACTTGTATGCCTCGGTCGGCGTGCATCCCGATTATGAAGATACGCCCGAACCCAGCGTGGAACAGCTTGCGCAGCTCGCCGAATCGCCCAAGGTCGTGGCGATAGGTGAAACCGGCCTGGACTACTTCAGGCTTTCCGAGCCGCTGGAGTGGCAGCGCGAACGCTTCCGCACCCACATACGCGCCAGCCGGGCCAGCGGGCTGCCACTGATCATCCATACCCGGCAAGCTAGCGAAGACACCTTGCGCATAATGAAAGAAGAGGGTGCGGAACAATACGGCGGGGTGATGCATTGCTTCACGGAATCGTGGGAAGTGGCCCGGGCAGCCATGGACATGAACTTCTATATCTCGCTATCGGGCATCGTGACCTTCAAGAAGGCGCAGGATCTGCAGGACCTGGCATGCAGAATGCCGCTGGATCGCCTGCTGATCGAAACGGATTCGCCTTATCTTGCGCCGGTGCCGCATCGCGGAAAATTGAATGACCCTTCCAAGGTTATGCATGTAGCCGAGAAGATTGCAGATCTGCGCGGGGTCAGCGCCCAAGAAATCGGGCAGCGCACAACGGACAATTTTTTCAATCTTTTCAGCAAGATAAAGAAGTAAGCTGATGTGATTTATTTAAAGTAACTTATTTAAAGTAATTACTTTAATGTAAGTTATCTAGAGTGGTTTCTTTAATGTTAAATAATTCATGGCAGCTCTCCAGCGTGACTAGCTGACGTTCATTTAATGAGCGTGATGATGCTTATAGCAACTGCTGCCATATATCCCGTAAGCTTGGTTAGCAGGACCCCTTTACAATAGTGGCAAGCCGTCCAACGCATTGCTTTTTCTTCGAAGACCTTATGTACACCCTTACCTTATTTTCCGCCCGCTCTGGTGCTGTCGCGCGCGGGCGCTTCATATTCGCCGGGCTGCGGCGTCTATTGATTGTAGGGTTGCCGGCCATGCTGCTGGCGGTCGCCGCGCACGCCGCGAACCCTCCGGATTGGTGGGTGGACATTGCAAACGACCGCGTCAAGCATGTCCAGGCGATGCTGGCCCGTGGAGCAGACCCGAACGAACTCAGCCCCAAGGGGCAGCCGGCCATCATGCAAGCCATAAGGGACGGGGCATGGAACGTTTACGACGTATTGGCGGCTCACCCCAAGACCATCGTCAACGCAATGAATACCAGCAAGGAAACGCCCTTGATGTATCTCGCTGTGGCAGGCCAGACACAGCGGGCGCAAAAGTTGATCCGGCGCGGGGCGCTGGTCAACAAGCTGGACTGGACGCCCTTGCAATACGCCGCCTCCAAGGGCCATCTGGACACCGTCAAGATGCTCATTGCGAACAAGGCTTTGGTCAATGCGCCAGGCCCGGACGGCATCACGGCATTAATGATGGCAGCTTATGGCGGTAGCGAACCGGTTGCACAGTTGCTGCTGAATTCCGGCGCCGATGCCACCATGCAGGACGCGCTTAAGCGGGATGCGGCCGACTGGGCCCGGCTGAAAAACCATAATGCATTAGCCGGCAAACTGGACAAGCTTACCGAAAAGATACTTGCCGACCGCGCCGCCATGCGCTCGCGTAATCGCGCCGGCCAGACAGCCAGCGATTCGCCGCCAGCCGGGCCATCTGACGGCGTCCAGACAGTGGACCTGAACGCGATCGATGCCGGCGGTTCTTCGGATGGACAAGCTGCAACAACATCCCAGCAAGGCGACAAAGCACCGTCGGCATCGTCCACCTCGCGTTATTTTGACCTGGACCGCTTCGAAAAAAGCGACGCGGCCCAACCCTAGCGCCTGCGAATGCTAAAGAAGCATCGGCCTGCGCCAGGGGGTGTAGGGATCAGGCCGGCATATAGGCCGGCTTCAATATGCCGCGCAACTCGGTATAAGGAATAAGCAATTCCGGTTGTCCGAATGAATACGGGGCGATCTGGTAGGAATCATATTTGACGACCAGCCCTTGATCCGTCAGCGCTACATTCTCGCTGGGTTGGAAGGGCCACATGCGCCGGTAGCCGGCCGCATCTTCCTGAGCAGCCGGGTTGGATTGCAGCCAGCGCTGATGCGCTTGTTGCAGAGCTGCCATGTAGTCCGCGGATTTACCGGGTTGCAGCAGATCGGACAGGCTCAGCACTTTGCGGGCGTTGTTGTCCCAGTTCAAGAATTGCGTTGCGGTGATCCCGTGTGCTGAGCCAGTGAAATACTGCCAAGTGTTCAGTTCGATCGTGGTCAGGTCACGATTGCGGTAACGCGTCTTGGCCGCCAGCACGGCGGAATCGCGTGGGGCCGCGGTTTGCCAGAAATACTGTTCGTAGCCGGCAATGGTTGCATAGGGCGGTCTTTGGCTGTCGCTCACGCCCGTCATGGTGGCCAGCGCATGGTCGACAAGCTCAGTCAGTCTTGGCATCCCCGGGAAGACCAGGGAATCAACCTTGATGCTGGGGCATTCGCCGGTGCAGTCGGGCTTGGCATGCTCCCATTTCAAAGGCTGCGTAAATACACCATCTTTGCTTGCAATATCCGCCGTCTCAGCAGGGATCAAAGATATGTTGGCCGCCGGCCCGCTGGCACAAGCCACCAGCATACTGGCCGCGGCGGCGAGGCCGCCGACTTGAACGAAGCGCCATAACGCGGACCTGGAAGCCTCCATCGCCTGGTTTGTCTTTGGCCGATTCATTTGACCGTCCTGGCGTCCTGGCCAAAAAGCAGCGCGCGTGATTGTTCATCGCTGACGGAGGGCGCGGTATTGATCTGATCGGCTTTTTCATAGGCGCGCTGCGTGGCCGGACGCGCGGCGATGGCATCGAACCAGCGCTTCAAATGGGGAAAGTCGTCCAGATTCTGGCTTTGGCGTTGGTGCGGCACAATCCAGGGGTAGCAGGCCATGTCGGCGATCGAATATTCGCCAGCAATGTATTCGCGGTCCGTCAAGCGCTTGTTCAACACACCATACAGACGACCTGTTTCGCGCACATAGCGGTCGATGGCATAAGGAATCTTTTCCAGGGCATAGCCACCGAAATGGTGATTTTGCCCTGCCATGGGGCCAAGCCCGCCCATCTGCCAGAACAGCCACTGCAGGGTCTCGGTGCGGCCCCGCAAATCGGCCGGAATGAAGCGGCCCGTCTTGTCGGCCAAGTAGAGCAGGATTGCACCCGATTCGAACACGGAAATCGGCTGCCCTGCGTCGGAAGGGGAATGGTCCACAATGGCCGGAATCCGGTTATTGGGGGCGATCTTGAGGAAATCCGGCTGGAACTGATCCCCCTTGCCGATGTTGATCGGGACTATTTTGTAGGGCAGCCCCGTTTCCTCCAGAAACAAGGTGATCTTATGGCCGTTCGGTGTGGTCCAGTAATACAGGTCTATCATTCCTATCCTTTGTCGTTCACGTTGATACCTTCGCCATGGGGCCATGCCGGACGATAGTCAGCCGCTGTTCGCAGCCAGCGCCCGTTCCACATCCGCCCGCAAACCCTCGGGCTTGACGGTCGGACCATAGCGGCGCAGCACCTTTCCATCACGCCCCACCAGAAACTTGGTGAAGTTCCACTTGATGGCCGCGCTGCCCAGGATGCCCGCCTTTTCAGCTTTCAGCCAGCCGTACAAGGGGTGGGCGCCCGGCCCGTTGACCTCGACCTTCTGGAACATGGGAAATTCCACGCCATAATTGGAGGCGCAGAAAGCAGAAATCTGCTGTGCATCGCCAGGCTCCTGGCCGCCGAATTGATTGCAAGGGAAGCCCAAAATGGCAAAGCCTTGGTCCTTGTATTGGCGATACAAATCCTGCAAGCCCTGGTACTGAGGCGTGAAACCGCATTCGGATGCGACATTCACGACCAGCAACACCTGGCCGGCATAGCGTGAAAGATCTATCGGTTCGCCTTGAAGCGATATGGCGGAGAACGCGTGTATCGTGGGTGACGGCATGGTCATGCGTCGCTTAGTGGATTATTGGGTCTTGCCCACTTTACCATCTGCCGCCCAGCGTTTTACCGCCGCCATGGTATTGGGTACGTGGTCGTCCGGGCTGGAGCTGCTGTATTCGTAATAGATTTTCCGATCCGGCGTAATCACGTAGGAAATACGGCTGGCCATATTCGGCATGAAAGCCATTTTGGCATCATAGGCCTTGATGACCTTGGCGTCCGGGTCGGCCCCGACCGCGAATTTACTGCGGCAGGCGCTGACGGAAAACTCCTTGAGTTTTTCCAATCCGTCGGCCGATACACCCAGCACGGTCGCGCCATACTGCCGGAACTCGTCGGTTGCTTCC
The DNA here is from genome assembly GCA_023389535.1 of Pseudomonadota bacterium. Classification (GTDB taxonomy): domain Bacteria; phylum Pseudomonadota; class Gammaproteobacteria; order Burkholderiales; family Burkholderiaceae_B; genus UBA6240. Next base: position 2,329 of record JAEWEH010000351.1, on the reverse strand, counting down.
GCAAAGTTGTGCGCTTCGATCGTGCAGCCTTTTGTGAAGGCGGCCGGGTAAAAATAAAGCACCACGGGGCCTTTGCGCAGTGCGTCGGACAAGGAAAATTCGAAAGCCTTGCCAGCCAGTGTCGCTTGCAGTGTGAAGTCCGGCGCGGCGGCGCCAGCGTGCAATTGAGCGGTAGCGGCCAAAGGCGCCATGCATACCGCGGCGGTGAAGGCGTAGGTCGCGATTGATTTCGATCTTGAACGAAGAGCAATAGCCATGATCATTCCTTGAAGTGGTCACGCTTATTTTCATCCAGTGCGCGGGCTTGCACAAGCAGCGGCTGAAACTCGGCTAAGATGTCGGTTTTGTGACAGCGGAAACCGGTATGACGACGATTTATCATAATCCGCGCTGCGGCACATCCCGCAGCGTCTTGCAAGCTTTGCAAGAGCGTGGCCAGCAGCCTGAAATCATTGAATACCTGAAAACGCCGCCCAGCCGCACTGAACTGGCGGCCCTGATCGCGGCCGCGGGCCTGACCCCACGCACCGCTGTCCGCAGCAAAGAAGCCCTGTATCAGGAACTCGGCCTGGAAACGGCCGACGATGAACGCTTGCTGGACGCCATGGCCGAACACCCCATCCTGATCAACCGGCCTATCGTCGTCACGGACAAAGGGGTGCGTCTATGCCGGCCCGCAGCCGTCCTGGACGAAATCCTTTAGGAAGTTCCGGTAGACCCTGACTAGCCCACCACTCATGCCCGCACGCGCCACGCCTTAGATGACACTCCACATTTTCTTATTGGTCATCGCGGCGGCGGCGCTGCATGCCACCTGGAATCTCATTTCCAAGAAGGCAGCGGTTGCGGCAGGGCACTTCGTTTTTTCCTACCGACTGTTTTCGGTACTGGTCTACGCACCCTGGGTGGCCTACATCCTCTGGAGCGATGGCATGGACTGGAGCGCCGCCGTCGTGCTTTTTGTCGCACTGTCCAGCGTGCTGCACCTGGGCTACAGCCTATGCCTGCAGTGGGGCTACCAGGCGGCCGATTTGACCGTCGTGTATCCCATCGCCCGAGGCACTGGCCCGTTGCTGTCCAGTCTGGCGGCCTTCGTGCTGTTGGGGGAACAGCCTTCGTCATTCGGCCTACTGGGCATTGCTTGCGTGGTGCTGGGCATATTGCTGATCGCCTCGGGCGGCAATCTGAGGCGCTTTGCTTCCGCCCACGCTCGAGCCGGGGTGCGCTGGGGATTTTTCATCGGCCTGTTCATTTCCGCCTACACCGTGGCCGACGCTTACAGCGTGAAAGTGCTCCTGGTGGCTCCAGTAATACTGGATTGGTTGTCGGCGCTGGGCAATATAGGCTTGATGGCCCCTCGCGCCTGGCTTCGGCGCGCCGAATTGATACAGCAGATGCGGGGCAAATGGGTCTATGCGGCGGCCGTCGGCATCTTGTCGCCGCTGGCTTATATTCTGGTGCTATACGCCTACCGCCTGGGCGGGCAGGTCAGCCTGATCGCCCCGTTGAGGGAAAGCTCGCTGATGATCGCCACGCTGGCAGGCTTCTTTATACTGAACGAGCGGATCTCCTTCGCGCGGATTCTCGGTTGCGCCGTGATCGTGGCTGGTGTCGTACTTTTATCCATTTAGCATTAACAGGCTGAGCGGCCCGGTTTGCTGCGAGCGCGCGGCGCTGACCAACGCGCACCACTTCACGGTGGCGTAGTCCATTTTCTGTTGTTTTCCAATTATGGAGTGTAGAATATCCATATCTGGAGAAAGATATGAGCTTCGCCTACGCTTATCCTCTTAGCCGCTTCGAACCCGCAGCTGTCGTTGACTTGAACGACAAGCCCACGCGCCAGCGCTTATCCCAATCGGCGCTGCAAGGTTTTTTCAAGCTGGTGCAAGCCTGGGGCTTGCGCGATGAAGAAGCCTGCAATTTGTTGGGCGGCCTGTCGCCCAGCGCGCTATACGAATGGAAGAAGAAACCCGCCAGGGTCCTCGAAGTGGATCGCATCACGCGTATTTCGTATCTCATAGGCATCTACAAGGCCCTGCACATCCTGTATGGGCCGGACCTGGCCGACCAATGGATCAAGCTGCCCAATCGCAATATCATTTTTGGTGGCAGGACGCCGCTGGTCTATATGCAAGAGGGCGGTCTTTTGGCCATGCAGACTGTGCGCCAACTGCTGGATGCACGGCGTGGGGGGATCTAGGGCGATCATGCGCCACCCGCCGCTCGCCGATATACGGCAGAACGATACATGCCGCTTGTTGCCGTCGCGTTTCGCCGATCAGGAAGATTCAGTCCTTGCGCCGCTGGCGGACAACGCGGACCAACT
>JAEWEH010000261.1 GCA_023389535.1 Pseudomonadota bacterium | reverse complement strand
CATCTCCGGGTTGGAGTATTTGCTCCAGTTGGTCGTACCCAGGCCTTCGGCCGGGTTCTTGGTGACCACCAGTGAATTCAGCGGATTGAGCATTTCGCCTGAACTGACCGCCCAGCCTGCCAAGTATGAGCTGAAGGCATAGGCATTGCGCTGCTTGAAGAAGACCGGCGGCGCCATGGTCTCGACCGCGGTCTTCACCCCTATGCGCGCCCACATGGAGGCCACCACCTGGGCAATGCGCTTGTCGTTGGTATAGCGGCCGTCGGGCGAACCCAGCGACATGGCAAAGCCATCAGGGTAGCCGGCTTCAGCCAGCAGCTTCTTGGCCTTGTCCGCGTCGGCCGGCGCCACTTTGGCATACTTTTCCGAGGTGCCGAAGGCGGGATAAGCCAGCAGATTGGCGGCGGGCATGCCGGCGCCATCCATGATGCGGTCGACGATGGCCTTGCGGTCTATGGCCAGCGACAAGGCCTCGCGTACGCGGCGGTCAGTCAGCGGGTTCTTGCCATCGCCCGCCGTCATGCCCGCGGGCGGTTCCTTGCCTTGGTTAAGCGCAATGTAAATTACGCGAAACGACGGCGTTTCCTGCACGTGCAGATTGCTGTCCTTCTTCAGCTTGGGCAGATCGTCGGTCGGCGGATCCTCGATCACGTCCACATCGCCGGCCAGCAGCGCCGCCACTCGCGCGGCGGAATTCGATATTGGCCGGTAGACCACCTTGTCCCACGCGGGCTTTTCGCCCCAATAATGCGGGTTGCGCTCGAACACGATTTCGGCGCCACGCTTCCAGGATACGAATTTATAGGGGCCGGTGCCTACCAGGCCGTCGCCGCGGTTCAGTTCCACCGTCGTCTTGCCTTCAGGCGCCGGCCCTGAAGCCGCTTTCTTCGACATGATGGGCACCATGGAAAGATTGGCCAGCAGCACGGGCGAAGGGCCTTTGGTGGTGATCTTCACCGTATGCGGGTCAGGCGCTTCGACCTTGTCGACCGTGGACAGATACAGCGAATAAGACGAGGGACTATTGGGCACCTTCGGTACGCGGTCGTAGGTGAACAGCACGTCTTCGGAGGTGAAGGGCGAGCCGTCGGCGAACTTCACGTCGGGACGCAGCTTGAAGGTCCAGACGTCGCCGTCCACGGTCCAGGATTCGGCCAGCGAAGGCACCGGCTTGGCGGTGGCGTCCGTGCGTACCAGGGGATCGAACAGGGTTTCCGACAACTGGGTGTTGGGCGTCAAAGAGTGGAACTGCGGGTCCATGGAGCTGGGCTCGGAGCGCAGCGCAATAATAAGGTCGCGGGCCTGCGCAGGGCTGGCCGCGACGATGAAGCCTGCAGCCAGCGCAGATAAGAGTATGGTCTTGCGTATTAACTTCATGGTTATGCTGCCCTTTATATGAATCGTTTATGGGTAAGCCAATAACACAGCGAAAAAGGGAACAATGCCCCCACGCTTGCCGCTACGCGGCGGCGCTTCCGACCGAGGGTAAAAAAAACTCCATGTCGGGGACATGGAGCGAGTGTAGCCAGCCGGACCGCATTGAATGATCGGTGTTTTCCCGATGAGATGTATGAATCTATGGCAGCACGTTGCGTAGCGGCATTGCCACCGCACTGGACCACGCCCGTGGCCATCGACAACGTGGCGGCGTTATATGGAATAGAAAAATCCCCCAAGGCGATCATGCTGCTGGGGGATGAACAGCCGGCGATCCGGCCTCTGGCAAGGCGCGGGCCGTGGGTGCCGCGCCTGTGCCGACTACACTTACTGCACTACGCTGATCATGTATTCCACAGCCTTGCGCAAGGTAGCATCATCGGCCGACGATGCGCCACGTGGGGGCATGGCGCCCTTGCCTTTCAGCGCGACCTCCATCATCGAGTCCATGCCTTTGGCGATCAGCGGGTTCCAGGCGGCCTTGTCACCCAGCTTGGGGGCGTTCGCCACGCCGGTGCTGTGGCAGGCGACGCAAGCCGACTTGTACAGCTTTTCACCTTCGGGGTGGACCGAAGCCACATTCTTCGCCGCCGGGGCCGCCGCTTTCTTGACGGGCTCGGCAGGCGCTGCCGCGGCGGTTTTCTTCGCCTTGGCGTCGATCATGGCCTGGTTTTCTTTGGTGATGGGACCAGCCGCCCTGATCTGCTTCATGTAGTCATCGTTCCATTTGCCTTCCACCACAAAGTGGCCGGCCGCCCCTTTCTCGAAGGCTTCGATCAGGTTGTGGTTCACGTAGGCATACACGCCGGGCTGCTTGAAGGTATACAGCGCCGCGCCGGCCGAGCCGCCGCGTATGAACCAGGTTTCCAGATCCTTTTCAGGCGGGTTGGCGAACTTGCCGGTTTCCCAGACCCAGTCGCCGTGTCCACCGATCAAGTGCGGACGGGTGTCGCGGTTGGCCTGCGAATGGATCATCAGCACGGTTTCGCCCACTTTGGCTTTCAACGCGCCTTCGCCGGTCAATGCACCGACCTTGCCGTTGAAGACAATGTGCGTCGGCGTCAGCGTACGCATCACCGCCATCGTTTCTTCATAGCTGTCGGCCAGCGTCTTGTAATCCTTGTACTTGCCGTTTTCATCCTTCGGAATGTACAGGTCGAACTCACCTATGGTGTAGGCGCGATCGTACTTCAGTTCATTGCCCTTGGGATCTTTCAAGCCTTCGCGTGGCAGGACCATCAGGGTACCGCTCATGCCGGCCACGACGTGCCAGGGCACCATGCCTTCCGGGGCGCAGTGATACACAAAGGTGCCGCTGCGGTCAGCCTTGAAGCGCAGCGTGGCCTGTTCACCAGGATTCACGTCGGTAAGCTTGGCGCCGCCCAGCGCGCCCGTCGCGGCGTGGAAGTCCACGTTGTGGGGCATGGCGTTGGTCGCCGGGTTGACCAGCGTGATCTCCACATAGTCGCCTTCATGGACGACCATGGTCGGGCCGGGCATCGAGCCATTGAACGTCATGGCTTGCATCGTGGTGCCCTTGTCGTCGATGACGATCTTCTTTTCCTCGATCGTCATCGTAAATTCAACGACCTTGGGGCCCGAGCTGGCTTTTTGCTCGTGCGCGTGCACCATGGGGGGCGCCACCAGGTCGACTTTAACGCGGTCCAGCTTGTCGGCCGTATCGGCGAAAGCCGGAACACCAGCCATAACGGCGCTCATCACAGCGGCTAACAGGGTTGGACGGAACGCTTTCATTTTGCAACTCCCTTTGATTGTGTGTCGTCAATCTCGACAGTTCCATTTCACTCTTAAAGGGGGTCTGCTTCTTTGTTGCAGCGCAAACTCGAAAGCAGATTTATCAGGGTTAGCACCTATATTGCAC
>JAEWEH010000177.1 GCA_023389535.1 Pseudomonadota bacterium | reverse complement strand
CGGTAGGGCCCCAGCTCTGCAGCGCCGGTGTGCACGTGGACAGTATGCACTTCCCTGTCGGCGGGGCGGCCCTGCTGGTCGACCACCCAGACCTTGCCCAGTTGCAGGTCGACGACGTCGCCGTCTTCCAGGTACATGATTTGGTCGGTGGTGCCGGCCAGAGCCAGTGCGTCCGAGGCCAGGAAGTTTTCATTCTTGCCGCGGCCCACCACCAGCGGCGAACCTTGGCGTGCGCCCACGACGCGGTGGGGCTCATCGCGGCAGAAGACGGCGATGGCGTAGGCGCCTTGCAGCCGGCGCGTCGCCTGTTGCACGGCTTCGAATAGATCGCCGTTATAAAGATGGTCGACCAAGTGGGCCACGACTTCGGTGTCTGTCTGGCTTTCGAAGACATAGCCCGCGGCCTGCAGCTCGGCACGCAATTCATCATGATTTTCAATGATGCCGTTGTGGACCAAGGCGATGCGCGAACCGCCCTTGCCCTGCCCGGAAAAATGGGGATGGGCATTGTGCGTGGCTGGGGCGCCGTGAGTGGCCCAGCGGGTATGGGCAATGCCGGTGTAGCCCTCCAGGCCTTCTTTGCGGACTTGCTCTTCCAGTTCGGCCACACGCTGGGTACTGCGCGCCCTGCGTAATTCACCGCTATCGTGTATGGCGACGCCGCAAGAGTCGTAGCCCCGGTATTCCAGACGCTTCAAACCTTCTAGCAAGATAGGGGTGATGTCCCGCTGGGCGACTGCGCCGACGATTCCACACATGGGTTTTGCTCCAAACAATTTACAGATGAGCTATTGTGCGCAAATTCGAAAGAAATTTGATTTCCTTTTAAGCACGAATTTGATATATTATTTCTGTATCTAATCATTGCGGAATTTTATTTCTTCGTCGATATTTTATTGAAATAAATGGAACAAATGCCTAATGTCTTATTGGATGATTTAGATCTGCGCATACTGGATCAGCTGCAAGTCGATAGCGCCTTGACGAACCAGGACCTGGCGCAGCGGGTCCACGCCTCCGCACCCACATGCCTGCGCCGGGTGCGCCGCCTGGTAGACGAAGGCGTCATTGCGAAACAAGTCGCCATTGTGAATCCGGAAAAGATCGGGCCCAGCCTGACCGCCATTATCGAGATCACGCTTGATGCGCAAAGCGCCGAGCACCTGGATGCGTTCGAAGCCAGTGTGGCGCATGTGCCGGCCATCCTGCAATGCTACCGCGTGTCATCCGGGCCGGACTTCGTCGTGATCGCGCAAGTGGCGGATATGCCGGCTTACCATGCCATGGCGCATCAGGTCTTCACGTCGCAAGCCAATGTGCGCAACGTACGCAGCTTTTTTTCCATACACCGCAGCAAGTACGAAACGCGGCTGTTTATTCCCCGCCCAGGGCCTGCCGATACATCGCCAGGTAGCGCTCGGCCATGACACCGGCATCGTGCTCATCCACGACATAGCGGCGCGCCTTTTCCACCATGGCGGCCCGCAAGCCGCGGTCGCTCAATAGCCGATCCATGGCGTCCGCCAGTGCGGCGTAGTCTCCAACAGGGCAAAGCAGGCCACGCCCTTCGGCCAGGGACTCTTTCAAGCCGCCGGTATCCGTGGCGACTACCGGCACGGCATAAAGGAAGGCATCCAGCACACTGGTGCCCAATGCTTCGTGGCGAGAGCTCAGCACGAAGACATCCATTAGCCGGTACAAGTCTTCTATGTCCAGCTGAAAGCCCGTAAACACATAGTGGCCGGCCAGATCCAATTCCTTGACCAGCGCATGAGCGGCGGCTTCTTCGTCGCCACCCGCCCCCATATGCAGGAAGACAAAGTCGCTGCGCCGCTGTTTCAAGGCATGGACCGCGCGCACCAGCGTGCAAGGGTCTTTTTCGGAGGTCAGCGCCGCGGCGGTCGCCAATACGCGCTTATTCGATAACTGGTAATGATCCGCGAAGGCATTTGCATGTGCCTCGTCCAGAGGCTTGGCTTCCACAGCGCTGGGGATGACGTTCACAGCCAAGCCAAGGCGACGCGGTTCATCGGCTGCGGCCTGGCTGATGGCAACCAAGCCATCGACATGCCGCCATTTCCAGACCGTGCGCTGCTCGCGCTTGGCGGGCACGCTGAATGCCGTGCGCCGGGTGAAGATCACCCGCCCGCCCAGGCGCGGCTTGAGCAAGGTCAGCCAAGTCAGCGTATTGGCGGTTTGCGCATGCAGGATATCGAAGCGATGGCGATGCCGCAGCAGAAATGCACATAACCCGGCGGAACCCGATACACCGTGGACCGTGAAGCCTTCGTCCGCGGCGCGTGCGGCCAGCTCGCCGCGCTTGCGCGCCAGGAGTGCAACATCGTGGCCGTGATCCCGCAGTTGCCGCATGCAAAGCAAGGTCTGCCGCTCGCCGCCGCGCCAGCCTCTTTCCATATTCAGCTGCAGGATGCGCATGATGTTCAGAGCTCCAGGTCGGCTACCGGATTGAGTTGGCGGGCGATATTGATGCACATGGCGACTACTGCGCAAGCGATGGCCGCAACTATTCCTATTACAGCGCCGTTGATTTCGCTGATGTTGAAGGACACCGCCACCAGCGCGGTCCCAAAGCTTTGGCCGAATACGCGCGTCGTGGCCTGCATGCCCCCCGCGGCGCCGCTACGATGCCGTGGCGCACCCGCCAACAAGGCGCGGTTGTTCGGAGTCTGAAAGAAGCCGAAGCCCACGCCCCCCACCAGCATGGCCAGGATCAGCCACAAAAACGCTGTGCTGGCAGGCAGTAAGATGACCCAAGTCATGCCTGCCGCCATGCCGGCCGCACCGATGCCGCATAACACAGCAATAGCGTAGCGGCCCGACAAGTAACCGGCCACGGGGGCCATGACGGCCACACCTATGGACCAGACGCCCAATAATATGCCCACATCGCCGTAGCTGTAGTGCAGCACTTCCTTGAAGTAGAAAGGCAAAGACACAAAGGCTGCCATTTGTGCAGCGAAGGAAAACGCCGAAGCCCCCACCGCGTAAGCGATGGGTTTGATGCGCAAGAGGTCGACCGGCACGATGGGCGCCAGTTGCCCGCGCGAGCGGCGCACCAATGCCCATGCGGCCAATGCTGCGATCAACAGACACAAGACCGCGCGCGCCGGATCTTTGACCACGGCATCCAGCCCTATGACTGACAAACCAAAGACCGGCGCACTGAGCAAGCAAGCCACCCAATCGAAGCGGCTGGCGCTGCGCGGCACATCAGGCAGAAAACGCACCCCAAAATAAGAAGCGATGCAAAAAGGCACAATGACGAGAAAAATCCAGTGCCACGACACCGCCTGCAGGATGAATGCCCCTATCGCGGGTCCCAGCACGGCCATCACCCCTACCGTCATGGCGTTCAAGCTCAGGCCCATGCCCAGCTTGTTCATGGGATAGATATTGCGCACCAGGCCGCCAAACAGGCACATCAGCATGGCCGAACCCAGGCCCTGGGCCATGCGGGCCAGCAGCAGGCTCAAAAATGATGTCGACAATGCGGACGCCAGCGATGCCGCCATGAACATCGTCATGCCCAGTGCAAACATGCGCCGGAAGCCAACACGTTCCGCCACCGCGGACAGAGGCAACAGCGAGACGACCACAACCAGGTTGTAGGCAATGACTACCCACACGACATTGGCGGGGTCGATGCGTAGCGCCCCGGCGATGGCCGGCAGCGCCACATTCGCCATGCTGGAATCCAGTACGGTTACCGTCAATGCCAGCAATAAGGTGGCAGCCGCCCAATGGCGTCTGGGCGCTTCCAGCCCGTCGGGCAAGGATTCTGCCTTGCCTGCACGCGTGCTGCTTGTCACGATCCGCTTTTCTTGGCTGGCCGTTTCCAGTTTTCGATGGTCTTTTGCTGGGCGCGCGACAAGGTCAACTTATCGGCCGGTGCGTCGGACGTCAGTGTGGTGCCGGCGCCCAGGGTAGCTCCACGGCCCACACGCACGGGCGCCACCAACTGGCTGTCCGAGCCAATAAACGCGTCGTCCTCGATGATGGTCGGGTATTTATTGACGCCATCATAGTTGCAAGTGATGGTGCCGGCGCCGATATTCACGCGCGCGCCCACCTGGGCATCGCCGATATAAGCCAGATGATTCGCCTTGGAGCCCTGGCCCAGCACGCTTTTCTTGATCTCGACGAAGTTGCCCACATGGGCCTCCCGACCGATGTCCGCACCCGGGCGCAAGCGCGCATAGGGCCCAATGCGTGCCTCGCCCCCCACCTTCGCTTCCTGCACGTGGCTGTATGCATCAATATGAGTGCCCGCGCCGATATCAGAATCCTTGATGACACAATGTGGTCCGATGCGCACGCCGTCCGCCAAGCGGACCTGCCCCTCGAAGACGCAGCCTACGTCGATGAATACATCGCGGCCGCATGCCAGCGTCCCGCGCAGATCGAAGCGCGCCGGATCAGCCAGGGTCACGCCTTGCTCGAGCAGCCGCCGGGCCTGCTCGCCCTGCCAGCTGCGTTCCAATTGAGCTTGCTGTACACGGCTATTGACGCCCAAGGTTTCCCAGCCCGCGCCAGGCTGCGCCGCATGCACGGGCACGCCATCGGCAACCGCCAGGCCGATGATGTCGGTCAGATAATATTCGCCCTGCGCATTGTTGTTGTCGATGCGCGTCAGCCAGTCCTTGAGCTTGGCGGTGGGGGCGACCAGGATGCCGGTGTTCACTTCCGCCACGGCCAGCTCGTCAGACGTCGCGTCCTTGTGCTCGACGATGCGCAGCACATCGCCCGCCTGGCTGCGTATGATGCGACCGTAACCACTGGGGTCGGCCAGCGTTTCCGTCAAGACGGCCGCGCCGCCTGCCCGCGCTTGCAGCAAGGCTTGCAAGGTGGCGGGCTGAACCAGTGGCACATCGCCGTACAACACCAGCGTGGCATCTTCCGGGCCGTCGCCGCCCAGGAGCATGGGCACCGCCTGTTGCACTGCATGCCCCGTGCCATGCTGGGGACTCTGCAAGGCGAACTGCAGATCGTTCTGGTCGGCAAAGGCAGCCTGCACCCGCTCGGCGCCATGGCCCACGACGATCACGATGCGATCCGGCCCCAGTTGGCGGGCATTATCAAGTACGTGGGACAGCATGGGTTTGCCAGCCAGTGGATGCAATACCTTGGGAAGGTCCGACTGCATGCGTTTGCCTAGGCCGGCGGCCAGAATGACGATGTTCAGCATGAATTGAATAGTGTGAATCGAAAGTAAAAAGAAGCACGAAAACAGGCCGGCAAGGGCCCCATACAGATGAAATAATACATGCTTGCGCCCGAGCCCGTATTGGGCCGGCAAGGCGCGGCGGCGCCGCCAGCGACCTGCCAACGCTAAAACACGTCCTTTTAGCGTTGGCAGGACCCGGTCAGGCCTTCTTGGCGGAAGAGCTGCTTCGGCGCGCCGGCGCGGAGGCTTTTTTTGCGGTCTTGCGTGGGGTTCCACCGGGGGCCGCTTTCCGGCGCGGTCCCGAGGCCGCATCCCCTCCTTGCGCTTTGCCCAAGCGGGAATCCCCTGAAACGCCTGCCGAGCCTGGCCCCGCCGGGGACTTGACGGCATCAGCCGCCTGCATCGTCGCCGCGGTGGCGGTCGCCAGGGTATCAAATTGCTTTTGCACCATGTCCCACCAGCCTTGCGCAGCGGCGGCCGCCTGCGCAGCATAAGCGTCGGGCATACCGCCCGAGCCCTGATCCGCCTGGTCGGCTGCAGCATCTTTGTGCGACGGTGCGGGCGCTGCGGCTCGGTCCTGCGCGCCGGCGGTGGCAGGCGTCGCAGTCGGGTGGCCGGCCGCCGCCCCAGCCGGTTCGGATGGTTTGGCAGCGGCGTCTTCGCCCCGCCCCGCGCCGGGATGAATGCCAAGCACGACTTCCAGCGGCGAGCGGCCATCGCTGCTTTGGGGCGCGGCGCGGGAGACGAAGGATTTCAAGGTCGCGACCATGGCCCGCTGGACCTCCAGCGCTTGTATCGTGCTGGACAACATGGACAGATTCATGCGTAACCAGTTTTCTACCGCCTTCAGGTCGGCGATGCGCCGGTCCAGTTCCTCGGGAGAAAGCGGCCCGCCCATGGCGGCCTGGTCGAAGCGGCTGGCGCCGGCCAACCCTTGCCAGGCCTGGCGCATCATTTCCATGCTGGCGACTAGCGGGTTTTCTGCCATATCGCCGCTATGACCGAAACCCGGCAGGACGAAAGGATTATCATTCTGAGTGGCCATGGCGGCTCCTTGCTGGCGTAGGCTGAAAAGAGACGGAAAAACCGGTATGTACGCGAAGGCGCAACGGCATCAACCCAGCGTACCGGGATAGCTTAAACTGAAGCTGCCCCAGCGTCTAATGCCCGTGAACAATCGCCCAATTAATTTGCCGGCCGGCTTATGGCTTATGAATAGTGTGCTAACTTTGTCCGAACTGGAGGCCGCCATCAATTACTGGCGGTCGCGATCGCCCTCGCAGGGCGACGAACTGGCGCTGTGTCCGCAGGCAGCCGCCCTGGCCGAGCCCTATGCCATGCTGATATTCGAGCGAAAACAAGCAGTTGCGGTGGATGGCTTAAGTGCAGGCGCGCAGCAGGCGCTGCAGGAATGGCGAGACGCTATCGGCGGGGCTTAAGCGGCGATCCGGCCTTCCCTGAAACGTCTTTGCAGCCCTTCCAGAACGACGAGCTCGGCCTCGCGGGTAAATTCGCCGGCCTCGACCAGGGACCATAGCTCGTCTATATCTACCAGCCGGATGTCGCTGACTTCGCCGTCCAGGTTCTTGGGCGATACCGAACTTTCCAGCACGCAATCGCTGACCAGCACGTCTTCGACCTGGTAGCCCTCGGGCAGCCGCCTGTGCATGCGCAACAAAGTACGCAGCGGCGTGCGCCTTTCAAGGTCCGCAGCCGCCAGCCCGGCTTCTTCGTAGCTTTCGCGCACCAGGGCAAGGTCCAGGGACTCGGCGGCGCATGCCAAGCCACCCACCAGCGTATCCCACATGCCCGGGTCAGTGTTTTTAGTCAGGGAACGGCGCGCCACCCAGAGCTTGCCATCGGGAGACCATGCGTTCAGGTGCACTGCCTTGGTCAGCAGACCCAAAGGGCGTACCGCGGCCCGCTCGATGGCGCCCAGCCGACGGCCTTCGCCGATGACGTCCAGCAATTCGTTGCGCCAGCCGCGCAGGCAGCGAGCCTCTTTTAAAGTATGGGCCACACCGGCCAGCACCGCATTGAGGGGCATGCGCTTGCGCGGCGCAGCCATGATATGGACTGCCTCGGGTTCGATGTCCACGCCCGGCAACCCTTGAATATGGCTTGTGGCCTTGGCCGTGATCCAGCCCGCGACCCGGCCGCTCACGGTCAAAGGACGCGAGCCGATGGGAGGTAATTGCTGGATACGTCGGACTAGCTGTTTGTATCGGGCGTCCAGGGTCGGCGCCAACACGCGGGCGTGTGCATCTTTCATGCAATAATTGTAGTGTATGCCCGGCTGCCCATGCTATGTCTTCCGTTGATGCCGACGCGGCGTCCTGATCAAGTCAACCCACGGTCAGCACTAGTTCGCTATAATTCTGCGGTCTTTAAGTAATTTGAGCAGGTAGTATCACGGCTTTAACATTGTAAGCCTGCCGTCCAATAATTATGTGCTCCCGCGTCGCTTTATTTGGTCTCTGCTTGATCAGAATCAATCATGGGGCAAGGGCACGTCGTATTTCGAGGTCAGCATGAAGAAGTTGAGAGGGTTACTGGGCACCGGCGCATTGCTCATGGCGGGCGTAGCTGGTGCACAGATACAGGATATGCCGGGAGGCCCCAGAGTCAATCAGCTCAACCTCCACGAGGGGGTTACGTCGATAGCGCGGGACATTGTATGGATCCACTGGATGATGCTCATCATCTGTGCCATCATTTTTGTCGGCGTCTTCGGGGTGATGTTCTACTCCATCATCATGCACCGCAAGTCGCGCGGCGCCACCCCCGCCAAGTTCCACGAGCATGTCGGCATCGAAATCGCCTGGACCGTCATCCCCTTTCTTATCGTCATCGGCATGGCTTTGCCCGCCACCCGCACGGTGGTCGCCATGAAGGACACTTCCAGCGCCGACCTTACCGTGAAGGTAACCGGCTACCAATGGAAATGGGGCTATGAATACCTGGACGGCCCCGCACAAGGCGTCAAGTTCCTGTCCAACCTCGCCACACCCCGCGACCAAATCGAAGGCTCGGCGCCGAAAGGCAACCTCTACCTGATGGAAGTCGACAAGCCCCTGGTGGTCCCGGTCGACAAGAAAGTGCGCATCGTACTGACCGCCAATGACGTCATCCACTCCTGGATGGTGCCCGAATTCGGCGTCAAGCAGGACGCGATGCCTGGCTTCCTGCGCGATACCTGGTTCCGCGCCGAGAAAATCGGCACCTATCGCGGCCAATGCGCGGAACTCTGTGGCAAGGACCACGCCTTCATGCCTATTGTGGTTGATGTCGTTTCCCAGGAAGATTACGAAAAGTGGACGGCCGAACAGCGCAAGGCGCTGGCCTCCGCCGCCGACGACCCGAACAAGGAATGGACCAAGGACGAACTCGTGGCGCGCGGCACGCAAGTCTACGCGGCCAACTGCGTGGCCTGCCACCAAGCCAATGGCAAGGGCATCCCCGGCACTTTCCCGGCGCTGGACGGCGGCGACAAATATGTTCTCGGCCCCATGAAAGACCAGATCCTGACTGTGCTGAACGGCCACCCGGGAACAGCCATGGCCGCCTTCCGCGACCAGCTGAACGACGTGGAAATCGCCTCCGTCATTACCTACACCCGCAATGCCTGGAGCAACGCGGGCAAGGGCAAGGATCCGGTTGTACAGCCAGCCGACGTCAAAGCCTTGCGCTAAGCCAATAGTGCGTGTAAAACAATTTTGAGCATTTTTCCCCGGGTTGATGCCAGCGTCAGCCCGGTAAAGTAGGAAGGAGTCCACCATGAGCAGCGTTACTGCCGATCACGTCCCGGCCAGCCACGGCCACGACGACCACGACCACAAGCCTCACGGCTGGCGTCGATGGCTGTTCGCAACCAACCACAAAGATATCGGTACGATGTACCTGATATTTTCCTTCTGCATGCTGCTCGAGGGCGGCGTACTGGCCTTGTTGCTGCGGACGGAATTGTTCGCCCCGGGGCTGCAGTTCTTCCAGCCTGAACTGTTCAACCAGTTCACCACCATGCATGGCCTGATCATGATCTTCGGCGCCATCATGCCGGCCTTCGTGGGCTTCGCCAACTGGATGATCCCGCTGCAGATCGGCGCATCCGACATGGCCTTCGCCCGCATGAACAACTTCAGCTTCTGGCTGCTGCCCATCGGCGCGATCCTGTTCACGATTTCCTTCTTCGTGCCCGGCGGCGCCAACGCCGCCGGCTGGACGATGTACGCGCCCCTGTCGCTGCAAATGGGCCCGGGCATGGACTTCAACATCTTCGCCGTGCACATCCTGGGCGCTTCGTCCATCATGGGCGCCATCAACATCATCGTCACCGTGCTGAACATGCGCGCGCCTGGCATGACACTGATGAAGATGCCGCTGTTCTGCTGGACCTGGCTGATCACTGCCTACCTGCTGCTGGCGATCATGCCCGTACTGGCCGCAGCAGTGACCATGCTGCTCACCGATCGCCACTTTGGCACTGCCTTCTTCAATGCGGCCGCTGGCGGTGACCCGGTCCTGTACCAGCACATTTTCTGGTTCTTCGGCCACCCCGAGGTCTACGTGATGATTCTGCCGGCCTTCGGGATCATCTCTGCCGTGGTGCCCGCCTTCTCGCGCAAGCCGCT
>JAEWEH010000132.1 GCA_023389535.1 Pseudomonadota bacterium | reverse complement strand
GCGTGGGGGACGTCGCCGAACAATTATTGCTGCGGCATCACAGTGCAGTGGAGCTGATCAACCGGCTTGTGCGCATGGGGCTGGTCCAGCGCTTTCGCGACCCGGAGGATAGGCGGCGGGTGCGTATCGCCCTGACGCCGCTGGCTGAAAAGAAACTGGCGGCGCTGGCTACGGTGCATCTGGAGGAACTGCGCGCCGTACGCCCTCAGCTCATGGCGTTGCTGCAGCGCTTTAGCAATTAAGTAATCGGGCTTTGAATCAGGGTTGGCCGGCGACGCCGGACCAGGTAGCGCGGGGCGCCCAGCACCTTTTACCGGACGCGCTGTCCGCCGGGGTCAGTGCTTCATGCCTGCGGAAGCTAAAGCGACCGCCGGTTCCACAAAGCGGAGTTCGGTGCCGGTTCCAGCAGGAGCCGGGGGCAGGATATCGGCCAGCGTGTAACGCTCCAGATGCGCCATGAACTGTTGTAGCGCCCCATGGATGATGCCGGCCAGCCCGCATTGCCCATTCAGTGTGCAGACGGAGCCGGTTGCAAAACATTCCACCAGCGCCAGGTCGTTTTCCGTGTCGCGTACGACGGCCCCCAGGTTGATGTCTTGCGGCGCACGCGCCAGGCGCATCCCGCCATTCTTTCCGCGCACCGTTTCCAGCCAACCTTGCTGTGCAAGCCGATGCGTGATTTTCATCAGATGCGGCTCCGAGATTCCATAGGCTTGCGCGATCTCGGCGATGGTGCAAAGGCGATCCGGATGCGAGCCCACATACATCAACAGGCGCATCGCGTAATCCGTCATGGCGGTCAGACGCATGGATCCACCTTGATGCCCCAATGAGCGGTAATAATGTTGATATCCATGGGCCGCCTATTTTGCCGAAGTGCTGGAACGGGCCGGCGCGGGGGCGACCGAGGGCGGCGTATACCGCGGACGTATCAGCATGGGCACGAAGCGCCATAGATATAGCGCCAGAGATCCAATCCAGCATAGCGCGGCCGCCTGCAATAACGTGGCAGTCGCGTCGCTGGGCCACAGGGCAGCCAGCCGCAAGACGACGGCTGCGATCATCAAGTAATAACTAAGCAGCATGCTGCCATCCAGTGCCAGCGGCCGGCCCAGGTGACCCAGCGCCGTACGTGTGACCATGCCGATGATCAATATCGCAAAGCCGCCCATGCCGATAATATGCACGTGTACCGCTGCCCGCGACAGGACCCCGCTGGCCAGGCCGCTGGCATGCCAGGCGGCAAAGAGCAGGCCTATGCCCATGGCTGCATAACCCAGATACAGTATCCACAGCATGGGTTTGCGCAGTACCGCGTCTGGCTTCCAGAGCACCAGCTGCCATAGGCTCATCACACCGACTATCGCCAGCGCCACGGCCATGGCGGCGGAAAATCCCGCGACACCGGCGGCGATCGCCAGCACGCTGACCGCCAACTGGATCTGACCGTTGCGTGTCTGCATGGGGATGTCCAGGCCGGGCACCATGCGCATCGCAAAAAACGGGATGACGCGGCGCCCGATCAACAGGGCGATGATGGCCATGCAGACCATGCCCAAGTCGAAGCGCTGCATCAGCAATAGATAATCCCCCGCCAACGCCGCGCGCAAATACAGCGCATTGGCGATGCCCAGGCCCAATACCAGCAGCGGAACGCCGTAGTTGCGGCGGCTGCGGCCTTTGATCATGACGCGCATCAGGCAGGCCGCGCTGATGGTGAAGAAAGCAAGTTCACTGACGCAGGCAATATAAAAGCCTGTTGCGCCCCCGGCCAGATAGCCAATGCGGGCGACGATCCACAACACGGCAAGGCCGGCCAGGCCGTACCCCTTCAACGGATTGAAGCCGGTCCAGGTGGCGCTGGCGGTAAGCAGGAATGCGACAGCGATGGTGGCGATAAAGCCCCAGAGCATTTCATGGGCATGCCAGGCGACCGCGGACAAGGGGTGGCCGATAAGCTGGGGTATGAATATCCAGATCAACAGGGATATAAGCGCCCAGCCGCAGCCGGCGATATACAGCGGCCGAAAACCCAGGCTCAGGAAGTCCCGCATATTGGGGCTGTCGGCAAGTTTGCCGTGCATTTGCTGCGTATGTAGCAGTTCAGCCATGAAGAATCTCCGTCGGCATGCGATCAGGCTGGTTGTTCATCTGGTAGCCGAACCAAAGGCTGCGCGCGATGCGATGCGCGAACTCTTCGGCGCGTTCGGCGAAGGCCCGATTGGGCAATTCCAGGGTCGTCTCATGGAACAGTGCCAGCCACTGCTGGAACATACGGGCATTCAGGTCGGGCAGCGCCACATGCTTGGGCATGGGCGTGCCGCTGTAGGTCCCCGAGCCGAGCAGCAAAGAAGACCAGAAGCGCACCATAATGCCCAAGTGCTTGTCCCAGTCGTCGATATGGGCATCAAAGACGGGCCCCAGCATGGCGTCCGCCCGGACTCGATCGTAAAAGCCATGGACCAGCGTGGAGATTTCTTGTTCGGTGCAAAGTTCGGCGCGCGACATAGGGGTCCAGTCAGGACATAAGATATATTGAAAATGAATCTTATAAAAAATGGCGAGGTCCGTCAAGAGAATCGCCTGTGCGAAAGCGGCGATACGTGATGCGGGACCGCCAGTGGACATCTTGACATGGCCAACGATAGCGAAATCGGCGCGCTGGCGGCATACACCAGCCGTCGCTGCGCCGCATTCAATAGCGACGGGCGCGTGCGCCAAAGCGGCGGATTTTGAAGGGGCTAGACGGTGCCATCCAAGGGCGGTCGCGAGAATGCGACATACAAGACCTGCCGGCACTAAAAGAAAGCATATACGTCAAAAGGAGCTGCGTGAATATACGCTTTTAAGCTAATATAAAGAATTGTCACTTCTAGTTGTGTCCCTTTTCTTTATTCGTTCGAGGCCGTTAAGGCTGCCGTCTCCAGGACATGCCCATTCCCAGCACAGCGCACGCTACTCTTAGCTGCGTCATTCCAAGCTTCAATGAAAGCGCCAACCTGGATGTCCTGCTTCCGGCATTGGTTGCCGTGCTGAATCCTTTGGTTTCCGACTATGAAATCATCGTGGTGGATGATGGCAGCACGGACGGCACGGCGGCTGCCATGCAAGCCTGGATCGAAAAATATCCCAGACTTGTCTATTTGCAGCTTTCACGCAACTTCGGCAAGGAAGCCGCGCTTACCGCAGGGCTGGAGGCCGCATGCGGCCAGGCGGTCGTTTGCATGGACGCGGACTTGCAACACCCCCCGGCACTGATCCCAAAAATGTTTGCCCGGTGGCAAGACGGCGTGGAAATGATCTACGCGGTGCGTGCTTCGCGTGAAGACGAATCCGCATTCAAACGTTGGGGCACCCGTCTTTTTTATCGCCTGATGCGCACGCCGGGCGGCTTGAAAGTCCCCGAAAACGCGGGGGATTTCCGCCTGATGGACCGTGCGGTGGTGGACGCGTTGCTAATGCTGCCCGAGCGCAACCGTTTCATGAAAGGCTTGTTCGCCTGGGTGGGCTTCAAGTCCGAACCCTTGCCATATACGCCGCCCGAACGCTTGCACGGTAGCTCAAGCTTCAAACCCTTGAAGCTGTTCCGCTTTGCCGTCGACGGCATTACCGCCTTCACGACATGGCCGCTCAGGGTATTGAGCGTCTTGGGCGTCTGCCTGTCGCTGCTCTCTTTCGCGTATGGCTTGTTCATCGTGATCAGCCATTTTTTATATGGCGATCCGGTGCGCGGCTGGACCACACTGATTACGGTGGTGTTGTTCTTCGCCGGCGTGCAATTGATCTCTGTCGGTGTGCTGGGCGAATACATTGCGCGCATATTTGGCGAAGTAAAGAATCGGCCGGTGTATCTGGTCCGGCGCAAGCTTGGCCAGGGCATGGCCGATGCAGCGTCGGGAAGCCGTTACGGGGATCCAGTACGTCACACCGCTGTTGTTGCTCGGGTCAAGTCAGTGCATGTTGGCTTGCGCGTTGATGCCGGCGGGCATGCCGATGCGCCTGTTGGCGACGAAGCCCCACAAGGCCGGCCGCAGCCCCAGGCGTTTTCATCCCGGTGGCGCGAAAGCCGGGGTGGCAGGCACTAAGACATGGACGACAACCCGCTGGCCGGTTGGGCAGTGGGTAGTGTCCGGCAACGTTAATCCCTATCCAGCCCCCTTTTATGCATAACCAACATGGTTCATTGCCGGCTCCCGCCCGGCAGCCCGGCCTCTATTTGCCGGCTGTATTACTAAAAATTGCAAGTTACTTCAATTTGCAATCGACATGGACGATCACCGCTTTTGCTTTTTGCTGGTTCGCCGCCACCACGGGACTATACCCACTGCTGTTGCCGGATGAGGGGCGGTATGTCGGGGTCGCCTGGGGCATGATCAGTTCCGGAAACTATGCGGTGCCCATGCTGGACGGTTTGCCGTTTTTCCACAAGCCACCGCTGTTTTACTGGCTTACTGCCTTGTCGCTGGACCTGTTCGGCGCCAACGAATGGGCTGCGCGCATGGCTTCGGTGTTGGGCGCCAGCCTGACGGTCGGCGTGGCTTTCTGGTTTATCAGGAATCATGTGGGTCAGCGGGTTGCCATCTTGACTGCTTTGGTGCTGATGTCTTCACCACTGCTATTCGGGGCCTCGCACTACGCTAATCTGGACATGACAGTGGGCGGGCTGATCACCGCCACCGTGTGTGTGGCGGCAGCGGCGGCGCTGCGCTACGAGGCGGGGCAACGCTACCGCGGCATGCTTGCCTTGGCGTATGCGCTTGCGGCCGCCGGCTTCCTGGCCAAGGGACTGATAGGCGTGGTGCTGCCCGGCGGCGTGCTGTTTTTCTGGCTATTGGGTCGCCGCCGCTTCGACACCATGCTGCGCATGGTGTCGCTACCCGGGCTCGCCATATTCCTGGCTCTGTCGCTGCCGTGGATGTGGGCGATGCAGCAACGCTATCCCGGATTCTTCGACTATTACATCGTTTACCAGCATTTCTATCGCTTCCTTGAAAAAGGCTTCAACAACGCGCGCCCGTTCTGGTTTTATGTGCCGGTATTGCTCGGCCTGACCTTGCCGTGGTCCTTGCAGATTTGGCGCGCCTGCCGCAAGACTTATTGGCGCCAGTCGCAGCATGCCGCCGTGCGCGGCCTGATGCTCGCCTGGTTGGCGGTCATCGTGGTGTTTTTCTCCATCCCGAATTCCAAGCTGGTGGGCTATATCCTTCCCGCCCTGGCGCCCCTGGCCTATTTCATCGCCGAAAGCCATGCATTGCGCATGGTGGGGCCGGATGCGGCCCGGGCAGCCAAGACTTTTACCTGGTCCTTATGCGGCGCACTGGGCATTTGCATCGTGGCAGTCATCGTCATGGCCGGCTGGCCCCAGCCGGGCAGTAAAGATCTGGCGGTAAAGTTGCGGCCGCTCTATAAACCGGGCGAGGACATCGTCATGCTGGAACGCTATCGCTACGATCTGGATTTCTACCTGCACGCGGGCAAACCGGCGGCGGTGGTATCGAACTGGAAGGATCCTGAACTATCCAAAACAGATAATTGGCGGCGCGAGCTTTATGATGCAGTGCAGTTCGACAAGCCAACCGGTGCACGCCTGCTTATCGATGTGGATCAATTGATTTCGCGCTTATGCGCGCCGCGGGATGCCGGCATATGGCTGGTGGGCGACGAAAGCAGCCATGATCACTATGGCTTTCTTCAAGGCGTGCCGGCCGAATTCACGGCCGGTCGTTTGCGGGCATGGCGGGTTCAGCCGGTAGACCAGCTTAGCTTTTGCGCCGGAACGCCCAAAGCCGTCCTAAAATAAAAGTCATTCCCGCTATGGTGATCAGGATCAAGGCCAGCAGCACGTCATAGCGCAAGGTGGTGACTTTCAGCAGCCAGGCATAGGCCAATTCATTGACCGCAAAGCCCAGCGCCGAAACTGCAAAGAACCGGCGGGCGGCCCTGGCAAGTGGTGCGCGGTGATGCTTGAACGTCAGCTGGAAGTGTCCGGCAAACGACACACAGAAGGCCACCAGCCAGCCCACCACATTGGCGATCAGGGGGGGCATGCCGCCGCCCGTTACGGCGATCACCACCACTATCCAGTGGGTGGCCGCTGCGGCGCACCCCACCATGATGAACCAAGCCAGTTGCTTTACCAGTTGCTGCATTGTTATTGTTTCCGGAGGGCCATGTGGCCGAAATCAAGAAGAAAAATATAGTTGTATGCGCGGACGATTTTGGCATGAACACCGCCGTCAACGACGGCATCTTACATCTGGCCCAACTGGGGCGCTTGAACGCCACCAGTTGCCTGGTCGAGGGGCCGGCGTTTTCCGCCGGCGTGGCCGCGCTACGCGATTCCAGCTTGCAAATCGGCCTGCATCTGAATTTCACGGAAGCCATGGGCCGGCCGGGCCTGTATATGCCAGTGGGGCGCCTGATCCTGCAAACCTGGGCGCGTCGTCTCGATATGTCGCATATCGCCGCGCAAGTCGCCCGGCAACTGGACCTGTTCGAGGATGGGGTCGGCCGGCCGCCGGACTTCATCGATGGGCATCAGCATGTGCATCAATTCCCGCAGATACGCACAGCCTTGCTGGACGAGATCGGCCGGCGTTATGCCGGCCGGCGCCTTTGGCTGCGCAACACTTGCCATGGCGACCTGAATGGATTGCCCGCTGCCTTGCGTTTCAAGGCCTACACCATCGAAGCATTGGGCGCGAGGCACTTTGTTCAGCGGGCTCGGCGGGGCGGGTGGCGATTGAACCGTGGCTTTCTTGGGGTATATGACTTCAAGGGCGGGCAGCAAGCCTACGCCAGCTTGTTGCCACGATGGCTGGAACATGCGCGCGACGGCGACGCCATCATGTGCCACCCCGCCGCGGTCGCCGTAGAAAACGACGGCCTGGGGCCACAGCGCGCGGCGGAATTCCGGGTGCTGGGCGGATCGGCCATGCAGGGCTGGCTGGAGCGGTTCGGATTGGAATTGCGCCCATCCGCATAGCCGCACAGGGCAACTGCACGGCGGGCAGGCCAGGCGTAACGGTAGCGTCGTGATCCGCGCCGCGCAGGGCAGGCAGGGTTCAGCGTCCCGATGCCCCCTGATTCACGGGATGTCCGTCGGCGGGGTGCTGCTGCCCGGTCCCAGGGCCCGTTGCATGAAGACCACATCTATCCATTGTCCGAATTTGAAGCCCGTGCCCGGTTGTATGCCGCTATGCGTGAACCCCACGCTGCGATGCAGATTGATGGAGGCGCGGTTTTCGGCGCCCGCGATGACAGCGACCATCTGGCGCCATGGGCCGTGCTCGCAGCGCCGGATCAATTCCCCCAACAGCGCCTTGCCCCAGCCTTGCCCCGCCTGGCCGGGCGCCAGGTAAATGGAGTCTTCCAGCGTATAGCGGTAGGCGACGCGTGGGCGATAGGGCGCCGCATAGGCGTAACCCACGACCTGTCCGTCCACCTCGGCCACCAAATAAGGCATGTTCAGATCGAGCACCTGCTGGCGGCGGGCGAGCATTTCCTCCACCGTGGGCGGCTGTTCTTCGAAAGTGGCGGTACCATGCAGGACATGGTGGGCGTAGATGCGCTGAACGGCGTCCATGTCTTGCGCCGTGGCGTCGCGTACGCAAAGGGTTCCGCGTTTGCTTGCAGCGCCGGAAGGTGCGCGGGCAGGGACTTGCGCTGCAGGGTGGCTGGCCATACTATTTTCCTGTGTGAACACAGTTTCAGTATAAACAGCAGGAGCATCAAATGTCTGTCCCCATTCATTCCCTGACCGATACTTTTTCGGTTGCGCCACAGTTATCGGCCGAAGACATGCAGGCCGTCGCCGACGCCGGCTTCAAAAGCGTCATCATTAACCGCCCCGACCTTGAAGGCGGTCCGGACCAGCCCAGCTCGCAGGACGTCATGGCCGCCGCACGCGCAGCCGGCCTGGCAGTGGAATACCAGCCGGTCGTCAGCGGCGCCATGACCCAGGAAGACGTGGACCGCTTTGCGCAATTGCTGGACGAATTGCCCGTTCCCATACTGGCTTATTGCCGCACCGGCACGCGCTGCGCCAATTTGTTCCGGGCGGCCTCGTCCCGTTGATCAACATCAAGTACCCGTGTATGTACTAGCTATATTTTCTTCGAAATCACAGGTAAGCTGGTGTTATCTCCCAAACCAACAGGGTTAGCACCATGTTCAAGAAAATACTTATTCCAACCGATGGCTCGGCATTGTCGGCGCAGGCAGCTAACAAAGGCGTGTGTTTAGCGCGGGAAATCGGCGCCGAAATCGTCGCCCTGTACGTGACGCAGCCCTTCGCCGCCACGGTGGGCTTCGACGGCATGGCCGCCGCCTACGCCATCACGGACGAAGACTACGACAAAACGGCACAGGAACAGGCCCAGAAGTACCTGAAGGCGGTGCTGGACCGCGCGGATACCGCGGGCGTCAAAGCCAAAGGCAGGGCCGTGTCCAACTTCAACGTTGCCGATGGCCTGGTCCAGGCGGCCGAAGAAGAAGGTTGCGACCTCATCTTCATTGGCAGCCATGGCCGCAGCGGCCTGTCGCGCCTATTGCTGGGCAGTGTCACCATCAAGGTGCTCAGCCTGGCCAAGACCGCCGTGCTCGTTTACCGGGTCAAGGAAACGTCCGAATAGGCCGGAACTCATAGCGCATGGGCCTGCGTCGCGGCGCGGCCCTGCACTTGCCTGGGGGTCAGGCGATCTTTGTTCTGGGTAATCGCTTGCAGGGCAATATCGCTTAGTGCGCTTTCGCCCGCGCGGCCGTCCGGGTGCTTGGCCAGAAAGTCCAGCAGGGCAGTGCGCATGCGCGGTTCCCAGAATTTTTGTATATGGTTGGCTATGCCTTCCAGGCCTTCGGCCCGATCGGGCATGGCGTCGAAAAACGCGCCTATGCGGTTGGCCAGGCGGATAAGGTGCTCGATGTTGTTCAAGGCTGGCTCCAGGGGCTGTTCGGGGCCTGTACAGGCCCTAAATATTCGGGGTGACTGTAAACGGTAAAGTTGCCGCCGCGGGCGAAACCGGCCAGCAGCACATTCAATTCCTGTGCGACCTGTGCGGCGTAGCTGGTGGGCGCAGATACCGCGACCAGGGCGCCTATGCCCGCGGCGGCGGCCTTTTGCACCATTTCAAAACTGGCGCGGCTGGAAACCATGGCCAGGCCGTCTCGCGGCGATACCGCGTTGCGCAACATATGGCCGATCAGTTTATCCAGGGCATTATGCCGGCCGACATCTTCCCGAACCTGCAGCACCGCGCCTTCCAGGTTCGCCCAGCCGGCGGCATGTGTGGCGCCCGTGGCTTGGTGCAAGGCTTGCATCGAAAGCAGTTCGCTGGCGGCCCGCGTGATCGCCTCCGGCGAAAAACATGCCGCCGGGGCGGGCAGTGCGGGCAGGCTGCGGCGCACCTCGTCCAGGCTTTCCAGGCCACATAGGCCGCAGCCGGTACGCCCCGCCAGGCTGCGCCGCCGCAGCTTAAGTCCATGCAGGCAGGCGCTGGCGATGTCCAGTTGCACCACGATGCCGGACGCCTTTTCGACGATATCCACACCGTAGATATCGCTGGCCGATCGGATAATGCCTTCGGTATAGGAAAACCCGTAGGCAAAATCTTCCAGGTCGCATGGCGTGGCAAGCAAGGTGGCGTGGCTGATCCCGTTGAACTCCAGCGCGACCGGGATCTCGCTGGCGATCAGGTCGGTATCGGAGCGGCCGGCGTAGGGCTGACCGGCGTCAATGCACCCGGCATAGGTTCCGCCAGCCTCGGCGCTGTTGGCCGGGCGCATACTGCTGCGCCACACTGTGTGGGCGCCATAGCCGCGAGCGCTTGCCTGCCCACCGGCTTCGTCCGGCAAACCGGCTTGAAGCTCCGCGGGGGCTGACGCCGGCGCGCGCGTATCGTCGGGGAAGCTCATGGGCGGTAGCCTTCAGTCCTGGACGCTGAGTGCGGACGCGGGACGCCTTTCGCCGGTATCCGCCTGCCCGGCATCTTGCAATGCGTTGGCCGCCACCTGGGTCGCTGCGCCGGCTTCAACTGGTACGGCGGCAGGTTGCGGCGTGCTTACCCCCGGCGCCGGCGCGGTATTCGACGTGCCGGCCGCGCCTGCCGCCAAGTCCGCGCCTTTTTCGCGCTCGTGCTCGCGCTCCGCGAGCAAGGCAAGCTGCATATCGCTGAAGCGCGACCATCCCGCCTGCCATGACGAAGGCTCGGTGACGCGCCTGGCCTGTACTGCGGTCACCTTGTATTCCGGGCAGTCGGTAGCCCAATCCGTAGAGTCCGTGGTGACCACGTTGGCGCCCGATTCGGGGAAGTGGAAGGTGGTATAGACCACACCCGGCTGCACCCTTTCCGTGATATCCGCCCGCAATACCGTTACGCCGGAGCGACTCTGCACTTCCACCATATCGCCCTGGCGTATGCCGCGGTCTTCGGCGTCCTGCGGGTGGATCTCCAGCAAGTCCTGGTTGTGCCACAGCACGTTGGGGGTACGCCGGGTCTGCGCACCCACGTTGTATTGCGACAGGATGCGGCCCGTCGTCAGCAGCAGCGGATACTTGCGCGTGCTGCGTTCATCGCTGGGCACATATTGGGTGATCATGAAGCGGCCTTTGCCGCGCACGAATTCGTCCACGTGCATGATGGGCGTACCGTCGGGCGCCTGTTCGTTGCAAGGCCACTGCACGCTGCCGCCCAGCTCGTCGATCTTCTTGAACGACACACCCGCAAAGGTCGGCGTCAGCCGGGCGATTTCGTCCATGATCTCGCTGGGATGCCGGTAATGCATGGGATAGCCCAGGGCGTTGGACAGATCGCAGGTCGCTTCCCAGTCCGCCTTGCCGGCTAGCGGTGCCATGACCTGCCGCACACGCGATATACGGCGCTCTGCGTTGGTGAAGGTGCCGTCCTTTTCCAGGAAAGACGAGCCCGGCAGAAAGACATGGGCGTACTTGGCGGTTTCGTTCAGAAAGATGTCCTGGACGATGATGCATTCCATGGACATCAAGGCCTTGGCCACGTGCTGGGTGTTGGGGTCCGATTGCACGATGTCTTCGCCCTGGCAGTACAAGGCCTTGAACGAGCCGCTTAGGGCGGCGTCGAACATGTTGGGGATGCGCAGGCCGGGCTCGGGCTGCAGGCTGACGCCCCAGGCCCGCTCGAACTGGCCGCGCACGGTGTCGTCGGAAATGTGGCGATAGCCCGGCAGTTCGTGCGGGAAGGACCCCATGTCGCAGGACCCCTGCACATTGTTCTGGCCACGCAGCGGATTCACCCCCACGCCTTCACGCCCCAGGTTGCCGGTGGCCATGGCCAGGTTGGCGATGGCCATGACGGTGGTGGACCCCTGGCTGTGCTCCGTCACGCCCAGGCCGTAGTAAATGGAGCCGTTGCCATGCGTGGCAAACAGCCTTGCCGCGCCGCGCAATTGATCTGCAGGCACGCCGGTTTCGCTTTGGGTGGCTTCGGGGGAGTTTTCCGGCCGGCAGACGAAGTCGCGCCATTGCTCGAAGGCGGTCGTTTCGCAGCGCTCCGCGACGAAGGCTTCATCGATCAGGCCTTCGGTGGCGATGACGTGCGCCATGGCGGTCAACAGCGCGGTATTGGTGCCGGGCCGGACGGGCAGATGATAGTCCGCCCTGATGTGCGGTGCATCGACCAGTTCGATCTGGCGCGGGTCAATGACGATGAGCTTGGCGCCCTGGCGCAAGCGGCGTTTCAGGCGCGAGGCGAAGACCGGGTGGGCGGCGCTGGGGTTGGCCCCCATGACGATGACCACATCGGTATGCATGACGGAGTCAAACGTCTGTGTGCCGGCCGATTCGCCTAGCGTGGTTTTCAAGCCGTAGCCGGTGGGCGAGTGGCAGACGCGGGCGCAGGTATCGACATTATTCGTACCGAAAGCGGCCCGCACCAGTTTCTGAACCAGGTAGGTTTCCTCGTTGGTGCAGCGCGACGAGGTAATCCCGCCCACCGAGTCGCGCCCGTACTTGGCTTGTATGCGCTTGATTTCAGACGCGGCGTAGTCGATGGCTTCTTCCCAGCTGACTTCGCGCCAGGGCTGCGAAATATCGCCGCGTATCATCGGCTTCAGGATGCGGTCTTCATGGGTGGCATAGCCCCAGGCGAAGCGGCCCTTCACACAGGAATGGCCGCGGTTGGCCTGCCCATCCTTCCAGGGCACCATGCGCACGACTTCCTGGCCCTTCATTTCCGCCTTGAAGGCGCACCCCACGCCGCAATAGGCGCAGGTGGTGATGACCGAGTGTTCGGCCTGGCCTTGCTCGATGACGGTCTTTTCCATCAGGGTGGAGGTCGGACAGGCCTGCACGCAGGCCCCGCAGGACACGCAATCGCTGTCCAGGAAGCTGTCGTTCTGCCCGGCGGTGACGCGCGAATCAAAACCGCGCCCAGTGATGGTCAAGGCGAAGGTGCCCTGCACTTCGTCGCAGGCTCGCACACAGCGGCTGCACACAATGCATTTGGACGGGTCGTAGGAAAAATAGGGATTGGAATCGTCGGTTTTATCCGCCAGGTGGTTGGCGCCGTCAAAGCCATAGCGCACGTTGCGCAAGCCCACCACGCCGGCCATGTCCTGCAATTCGCAGTCGCCGTTGGCCGGGCAAGTCAGGCAGTCCAGCGGGTGATCCGAGATATAAAGCTCCATGACGTTGCGGCGCAATTCATGCAGCTTGGGGGTTTCTGTCCAGACCACCATGCCGGCTTCCACGGGCGTCGTGCAAGACGCCGGATAGCCGCGCCGGCCTTCGATCTGCACCAGGCACAGTCGGCATGATCCGAATGCTTCCAGGTTGTCCGAAGCGCACAGTTTGGGGATGTTGATGCCGGCTTCGGCGGCTGCACGCATCACTGAGGTGCCGGCGGGGATGTCGAATTCGGTGCCGTCTATGGTGATGCGGACGAGTTCAGTGCTGTCCGAAGGGGGCGTGCCGAAATCCCGTTCGCGCTTGATGATGGTTTCGAGCATGATGATCTTCCTTAGACGATGGGCGCGTTTGCAGCCGATTGCTTGTCAGCGTTAGCCTGCCCCACCAGGCCGAAGTCCTGGGGGAAGTGGTCCAGCGCGGACAGCACAGGGTAGGGCGTCATGCCGCCCAGCGCGCATAGCGAGCCTGCCAGCATGGTGTCGCATAGGTCGCGCAGCAGCGCCACTTGCTGTTCGCGCCCTTCGTTCTGGCGGATTTTTTCGATGACTTCGACGCCGCGCACCGCGCCGATCCGACAGGGTGTGCACTTGCCACAGGATTCGATCGCACAGAACTCCATGGCGTAGCCCGCCATCTTGGCCATGTCCACCGTATCGTCGAAAGCCACCAGGCCGCCATGGCCCAACATGGCGGAAATGCCGATATAGGCCTCGTAGTCCAGCGGGACATCCCATTGCGATTCAGGCAGGTAGGCGCCCAATGGCCCGCCAACCTGCACGGCGCGCAGAGGCCGGCCGCTGGCGCTGCCACCGCCGAAATCGTAGAGCAGTTCACGCAAAGTCAACCCGAAGGCTTTTTCCACCAGCCCGCCATGCTTCAGGTTGCCGGCCAGCTGGAAGGGCAGCGTGCCGCGCGAACGGCCCATGCCGTAATCGCGGTAGTAGGCGGCCCCCCGGGACAGGATGATGGGGACGCTGGCCAGCGAGATCACATTGTTGATGACAGTGGGTTGGCCGAACAGGCCCTGGATGGCCGGCAGTGGCGGCTTGGCCCGGACCAGGCCGCGTTTGCCCTCCAGGCTTTCCAGCAGGGAAGTCTCTTCGCCGCAGATATAGGCGCCCGCGGCGCGGCGTACTTCCAGATCGAAGCTGCGACCGCTGCCCTGGATATTGCCGCCCAGCCAGTCGGCTTGCCGTGCCAGGTCGATGGCGGCTTCCAGCGCAGCGATGGCGTAAGGATATTCCGATCTGACATAGATATATCCATAGTTTGCGCCCACTGCCAGACCCGCGATCGCCATGCCCTCGATCAAGGCATAGGGGTCGCCTTCCATCAGCATGCGGTCGGAAAACGTGCCGGAGTCGCCTTCGTCCGCATTGCACACGATGTATTTCTGTACATTGCCCGCGGACAGCACGGTTTTCCATTTGATGCCGGTCGGGAAGGCGGCGCCACCGCGACCGCGCAGGCCGGACTCGACCACTTCATCGACAATGGCGGCAGGCTCCATGGCCAGCGCCTTGCGCAGGCCGCTGAACCCATCATGCGCCTGGTAGTCGGCCAATGACAAGGGGTCGGTGATGCCGACCCGGGCAAAGGTCAGGCGTTCCTGTTTCTTCAGGTAGGGGATGTCTTCGGTCAGGCCATGGGACAGGAAGTGGTGCGCGCCGGACAGCCAGCCCGCATCGAACAGGCCAGGGACGTCAGCCGCTTCCACGGGCCCGTAGGCAACCCGGCCTGCGGGGGTTTCGACCTCTACCAGCGTTTCCAGCCACAGCAGACCGCGCGATCCATTGCGCACGACCTGCACATCCACGCCGCGTACCTGTGCTTCATGATGAATAGCCTGGGCCACTGCGTCCGCTCCGACCGCGATGGCGGCGGTGTCTTTGGGTACGAAGATCCTGATCACGGCTTATGCCTCCTGCGCCTGCAACAGGCGATCCAGTTTCTCCGGCGTCATGCGGGCGTGGGGGCGGCCATTGATCATGATTGCCGGCGACTGTGCGCACAGGCCCAGGCAGTAGACGGGTTCCAGTGTGACGGAACCATCTGCCGTGGTGGCATGGAAGTCGCAAGCCAGGCGCCGCTTGGCGTGATCGGCCAGGGCGTCGCCGCCCATGGCCTGACAGGATTCGGCGCGACAGACTTCCAGCACGGTGGCGCCCGCCGGCTTGCTGCGAAAGTGCGCGTAAAAGCTGACGACCCCGTGCACTTCCGCGCGCGACAATTGCAGTGCGTGCGCGACGATGCGCACGGCATCGTCCGGGATATGGCCCAGGTCGTCTTGTATGGCGTGCAGCACGGGCAGCAGATTGCCCATTTGGCTTTCATGGTGCTGCAGCGCCCGCTGCGCGGCGTGCAGGATGGCTGGGTCGCAGGGATGGTCCCCGCGGGTGTCTGGCGGCGTGTGCATGACGCTTTCCTTATGGTGCAGCAGAGGCCCGCATAGCAGTCTTATATGCAAGCGTGCACATATATGTTTACGCTGAATCTGGGTTAATCTACAGCCGATAGCGTATTCCATCAATAGGAAAAGACGGACATATAAGCCAAGGCCTTTCAATAGGAATTGGTAAACATATAAAAATCGAAAGAAACAACACATGCCCTATAAATTCAAAGCCGGCCTCAGCGCCGAATGGGTGCTGGAAAAGGCGGAAGGCGGTCAAGTGCCCTTGAGCGAGGTGCTGCGCCTATTGGCGGCCGTGGACGAGTACGGACACATTGCGGGCGCTTGCAAGGCTTGCGGCATATCCTACCGGCATGCCTGGGGCATCTTGCGCAAGGCTGAACAGGAATTCGAGGCAGCGTTGATCGAGACATCACGCCGGCAGGGCACCAAGCTGACCAATTTCGGCCAGCACCTGATCTGGGCGAAACGGCGCCTGGATGCGCGCCTGACACCCACGCTGGAAAGCATGGCATCCGAGCTGCAGGAAGAGCTTGAACGCCTGTATCCGCATGCCCAGCGACGCCTGCGCCTGCACGCCAGCCATGGTTTTGCGGTGGAAGGCCTGCTGCAGTTGGCTAACGGCATGGACATGTCACCGCTGGAATTGCGCTATCGCACCGCCATCGAAGCCCTGGCGTCGCTGGACCGGGGCGAATGCGACCTGGCCGGCTTCCAGGTGCCGGTGGGCGAATACGCCCAGCCCATACTTGAACACTATGCAGATTGGCTGCACCCGGACAAACACGTCTTGATCCACCTGGCCGTGCGTAATACGGGTCTTTTCGTCAAGCCCGGCAACCCCAAGTGCATTACCTCCATTGCAGACCTGATCAAATCCGACGTGCGGTTCGTGAACCGCCAGATCGGCTCCAGCACTCGGTATCTGGTCGAATGCATGCTGAAGCGTTTGAACATCGACACGGCGCAGGTGCAAGGGTACGACAATAGCGAATTCACGCATATGGCGATTGCCGCGCACATCGGCAGCGGCATGGCGGACGTGGGAATAGGGGTGGAGACCGCGGCATGGCGTTGCGGATTGTCTTTTATTCCTTTGGTGCGAGAACGCTACTTTTTTGCCGCGCACCGCGACAGCATGGAATCCGCGTCCATGCGTCGTTTGCTGGATTTGATGTGCGGCCCGGCCTACCGGTCTTATATTGCCCAATTGGTGGGTTACGATGCCGCCAGTCTGGGTCGGGTTCAGACGCTTGCGGAAGCCTTCGAGCCCCAGTTGATCAATACGCTCCTTAATTCAGGCAAGCAGTATATGATTGAGTCATAAGCATAGTTGGTGGAGTCATGAGCAAAGTCATTTTCCTCGCGAGCGATCCTGCGCTCGATACGCGCCGCAGGCCTTTGCGCGATTTGCGCATTTCGGTCACGGATCGCTGCAATTTCCGCTGCACCTATTGCATGCCGCGCGAGATCTTCGACAGCCATTATGAATTCATGCCGCATGCGGCCTTGCTCAGTTTCGAGGAAATTACACGCGTTGCCGGCGTTGCCGCCAAACTGGGCGTGCGCAAGCTGCGGCTTACGGGGGGCGAACCCTTATTGCGCAAAGACATCGAAAAACTGGTCGAGATGCTGGCGCGCCTGCGTACACCGGACGGCGCAGCGCTGGAACTGACCCTGACCACCAACGGCACCTTGCTGGCGAAGAAGGCCCAGTCCCTGAAGGACGCGGGCCTTAACCGGGTCACTGTCAGCCTGGACGCGCTGGACGATGCGATGTTCGAACGCATGAGCGACAGCCGTGTCAGCGTCCAGACCGTGCTGCACGGCATAGAGGCGGCGGCGCGTGTCGGTTTGGCCCCAGTCAAGGTCAACATGGTGGTGCGCAAGGGCGTGAATGACAGCCAGATCGTGCCCATGGCGGAACACTTCCGCCATTCAGGCCATATCCTGCGTTTCATCGAATTCATGGATGTTGGCAGCACGAATGGCTGGAACATGGCCGAAGTGCTGACTGGCGCCCAGATCCTGGAACGCATCGGCGCACACTATCCGCTGGAACCCGCCGAAGCCACCTACCGGGGCGAGGTCGCATCGCGTTGGCGCTATGCCGATGGCGCGGGCGAAATTGGCCTGATCACCAGCGTTTCACAGCCTTTCTGTGGGGATTGCACCCGCGCCCGCCTGTCGCCGGAAGGCAAGCTGTTTCTCTGTCTTTTCGCCTCGCAGGGGCATGACTTGCGATCAGCCCTGCGCGCAGGCGCCAGCGACGACGACATTGCCGCGCGCATGGCCGGCATCTGGTCGCGGCGCAGCGACCACTACTCCGAACAGCGCGGCCGCGAAACCTCGGCCGCCGAGAAGAAAATCGAAATGAGCTATATCGGCGGCTGATGGCGATAGACCGCGATGCGCTTACCGGCCTGATCCTGGCCGGCGGCTTAAGCAGCCGGATGCAAAGGCTGGCTGCTGCTCATGCGCCCGCATTCCAGCATGGCCGCGGCCGTAGCCGGGATGGGGGCCCGACCCTTGCGGCGCGCCGCCATCAGGATGACTCGAATGAACTTCCTGATTCCGCGGTAGTGGACAAGGGCTTGTTGCAGTTGAACAACCAGCCCTTGATCCATCACGCCTCGCAGTTTCTCGCTCCACAAGTACGGCAAGTTCTTATTAGTGCCAACCGTTTCCAGCACCGCTACGCGCAATATGGAACAGTCGTTGCCGACGACCCGGCATTAGGCGCCCGTCCCGGTCCGCTGGCCGGCGTGGAAGCCGCGTTGCGGCATATGGCAACGCCGTGGCTGCTCGTGATGCCGGTGGATGTTTGCGCCGCACCAGCCGATATGGTCCAGCGTCTGTCGCAAGCCGTCGTCGACACCGGTGCAATGATGGCTTATGCCTGTGCGCGCGGCAGCGTCGCCGGGCAGGTCCTGGATCCGGCCCATGCCGGCCGCGACCAGGCATGCCAGCCTCATCCCTTGTGCATGCTGGCGCATGTCAGCCTTGCC
The DNA here is from genome assembly GCA_023389535.1 of Pseudomonadota bacterium. Classification (GTDB taxonomy): domain Bacteria; phylum Pseudomonadota; class Gammaproteobacteria; order Burkholderiales; family Burkholderiaceae_B; genus UBA6240. Next base: position 150 of record JAEWEH010000132.1, on the reverse strand, counting down.
GGCGACCTGCGCCGGTATTTATTGGACGGTGGCCGGAAAGTGCAGCAATGGCAGCAGCGCGCAGGCGCCGCCGCCGTCGTCTTCGATGGCGGGGACCGTGTTTTCTTTAATATCAACACCCCCGAAGACCTGGCTCAGGCGAGCCAGTAC
>JAEWEH010000122.1 GCA_023389535.1 Pseudomonadota bacterium | reverse complement strand
GCTTATCGCCATCGAGATCCTGAAGGGGCGGCCCGCCGCGCTGGCGTGGCTGCAAGGCCTGAAAAAATACGGCCGCATCTATAACGGCAATATGGCTGCCATGCGGGCTGTCGAAAAGGGCGACATTGCCACAGCGCTGGTCAATAACTACTATTGGTTCGCCGTCGCCAAGGAAGTGGGCGATGCCAATATGAAATCCGCCTTGCATTACATGGGCGACAAGGACCCTGGCGGCCTTGTCACCGTCTCCGCAGCGGGCATACTCAAGACCTCGACGAAGCAGGCTTTGGCACAACGGCTGCTGGCCTTCATGCTCAGCCCCAAGGGCCAGCAGGCCATTGTCGACTCCGTCGCCGAATACCCGCTGCGCGCGGGCGTGCGCTCGCCATTCGCCCTGAAACCTTTTGACGAGCTCGATCCCCCTGAAGTCAGCCCGGACGATATCGGCGATGCCGCCGATGCCCTGGCCCTGCGGCGTGAGGCAGGCCTGGCCTGATCCGCCAATGCGGCTCTCATACCGAAACCTTGCGGCGCCGCCGGTATGGCTGGCCAGCGCCACACTGTTGCCCGTTGGCCTGGCCCTGCTGCCGCTGGTCTATATTGGTGTGCGCGCATCGCAAACGGGGCTGGCTGACATAGGCGACGAACTGCTCCGTGAACGGACGCTTACGCTACTGATCAACACGATCACACTGGCAGTCAGCGTCACCCTGTGCTCGGTAGTGTTGGGTAGCGCGGCTGCCTGGTGTGTGGAACGCTCCGATCTTTGGGCGCGCCGCTGGTGGCGCGTCCTGGCGGCTCTGCCACTGGCCGTGCCTGCTTTTGTATCCAGCTATGCCTGGTCATCCATCGACAGCTCCCTTCAAAGCATGGCGGGCGCCATACTGGTCCTGACGCTGTCCAGTTATCCTTTGGTCTATTTGCCGGTCGCTGCGGCCCTGCGCAGCGCCGATGCCACTTACGAAGATGTCTCGCGCTCTTTGGGCGACAATGCTTGGAACAGCTTGCGGCGCGCGCTGCTGCCGCAGATCTTGCCCGCGCTGGGCGCCGGCGCCTTGCTGGTGCTGAGCCATATGCTGGCGGAATTCGGCGCGCTGTCCATGCTGCGCGTGCAGACCTTCACCACGGCCATATTCGAATCCTATGAATTGCAATTCGACAGCGCCTCGGCCGCACTGCAGTCGGCCGTCCTGATGGCGCTATGTTTGCCGGCGGCCTACGGAGAAACCCGCCTGCAAGCCGGCAAGCGCCTGGCACGTAGCGGGCGCGGCACCAGACGGCCTGCACCGCTCACCGGCCTGGGCCGTTTCCAATGGTCCGCTGCCGCCGGCTTCGCCACGCTTGCCCTGCTATCACTCGGCATCCCTTTGTGCACCCTTGCCTACTGGCTGATTCAAGGGCGCTCGTCAGGACAAGGCTATGCGCAGATAGGGCCGGCCTTGCAAGGGTCCATCAGCCTGTCGACCACCGGCGCCATACTGACCAGCCTACTGGCACTGCCTTTGGTGCTGCTTGCCGTGCGCCACCGGGGAAGGCTGGCCTTGCTGGCTGATCGATTGCCCTACATTGTCCACGGCCTGCCGGGCGTCGTGGTTGCGCTGGCACTGGTGTTCCTGTCCCTGAGGATTGCTCCCGCCTTGTACCAAAGCTCCGCCTTGCTGCTGTGCGCCTATGCCATCTTGTTCCTGCCGCTGGCGCAGTCTTCGTTGCGCGCGTCGGTGGAGCTGGCATCGCCGGAGATGGAACAGGTCGCGCGCAGCCTGGGCAAGCGGCCACTACAGGTCTTCGTTACGGTGACCTTGCCGCGGATCGCGCCCGGGTTGGGCGCGGCACTGGCCCTGATGATGCTTGAAATCATGCGCGAACTGACTGCCACGCTGATGCTTGCGCCCACTGGCATCACCACCCTGGCCACTGAGCTTTGGCAGCATACTGCCGATGCCGAATATGCGGCCGGCGCACCGTTTGCGGCACTGCTGATACTGGTGTCGGCCGCTCCCGTCTTTATATTCACGCGGCGACTGCTGCGCCAAGGGGAATCATCATGAGCCGCATACAGATCCAGGGCGTAAGCAAACACTACGATGACGTAGCAGTGCTGCAGGGCATAGACCTGACCATACCGCAAGGTTCGGTGCTCGCCTTGCTGGGCCCATCGGGTTGCGGCAAGACAACCCTGCTCAGACTGATCGCCGGATTCGAGCGCGTCGACACAGGCTGGATAGCCTTCGACGATCGCCGCGTCGCGGCCCCCGGCATCTTCGTACCCCCGGAAAGGCGCGGCATAGGCTACGTACCGCAGGAAGGCGCGCTATTTCCACATCTGACGGTGATGGGCAACGTCCGCTATGGCCTGTCGCGCCGCAGCAACCGCAGTGCGCGTGCGCAAGAGGTGCTGGCCCTGACAGGGCTATCCGGCCTGGATGAACGCTATCCCCACGAACTTTCGGGCGGCCAGCAGCAACGCGTCGCGCTGGCCAGGGCGCTGGCGCCCGGCCCCGATCTGATACTGCTGGATGAACCGTTCAATGCGTTGGACCTGGATTTGCGCCGCACGATGTGCGAGGACGTCGTCGATGTGTTGCGCCGCACGGGTACCACTACCGTGCTCGTCACGCACGACCCCGGCGAAGCGTTTGCCGTGGCCGACCTGGTGGCGGTGATGCAGGGCGGATGCATCATGCAATGCGCACGGCCGGATGTCGTTTATTGGCAGCCCGGAAGCCCGGGGATCGCGCGCCTGACTGGCGCATCCATCTTCTTGCACGGACTGGCGGACGGCGTGCACGCGGACTGCGCCTTGGGCCGGCTGCCGTTGCATCAGCAGGCCGCCCCGCCCACAAGCAAGGTTTGGCTCGCGCTCAGGCCAGAGCAGGTACAGCTGGCGACCATAGGCCCCGGCATACCGGCGCTGGTCACGCATCATTCCTTTCGGGGCGACCACGCCTTGCTGAGCGTGGAGGCAGGTGATGCGCAACTGAGCTTGCGCGTTCCGGTGTTATCGGCGCCCCGCGCCGGAGCGCGTGTGTTCCTGTCCGTGCACGGGTCGTGCTGCGCATTCCCCGCCCATGCCTACCCTGCGCTAGCGCCGGCTGCGCAGTGCGAGTCCGGCGAGCAACAAGGTCCAGCCTTGCATGAACAAATCAAGCGAGAGCAGCAATCCGAGTATCCATACGCTGTTCCCCGGCCAGTCGATCGCTATCAGCAAGCCGGTCGCGAGCGTGATCACGCCCGAAAAAGCGATCCATTGCCAGCCCCGCTGACTGCGATTGTTGAACCAGACCCATAAGCGGAAAGCGCCCGAGCCGATTAACACCGCGCCAAACAGCAGGGTCAGCACCGACGCCCCCACCACTGGGTTGACGATGGCCAGTGTGCCCGCCGCGGCATAGAGCACGCCTGCCAGGGTCCAGACGAGAAATCCCTTCCAGTGCTTCATGCGCCAGGCCTGCGCCAGCTGGATAATCCCGCCCGCCACCATCAGCGCGCCGATGAACAATACGCTGACCAAGGTCGCCGCAAAGACGTGAACCAGGGCGACGATGCCCAAAAACACCAGCAATACGCCCCCGGCAATGAACCATGCCCAATATTGGCTCAATTCCTGCAGGGCTTGTGAAATGCGGCCCTTGTCCTGATCCGGTATGTGCGATGGGTCTGTCATGACATGCGCGCCTCTGGAAAAAGTTGGACTACCGACGCAAACGCTGGTCCAGCGTCCGTAGATCAAACTATATCCTGTTCCCGCCGCTACGGCAGCAGGCAGGCCCTTCAATATATGTCTTGTCATCAAACAACCCAGCGGCTACCATTTCGCCAAACCCAAGGCAAGATCAGGCCGGCGCCAATAACACAGGAGGCACAACACCATGAATACCATAGATC
>JAEWEH010000078.1 GCA_023389535.1 Pseudomonadota bacterium | reverse complement strand
CCCAGGTCCGGGACCGTGCCGCGCAGATTGCCGCGGCTTCACACCGGATATCGTCCGCCAATATCGATTTATCGCAACGGACCGATGAGCAGGCCGCCAATCTGCAGCAAACCGCCGCGGCCATGGAGCAGTTGGCTGCAACCGTAAACAATAACGCCGATAACGCCGAGCAATCGAAACAGCTGGTGTACCAGGCCAGCACCAGCGCCATGCAAGGCAGCCAGACCGTACAGAATGCCGCACAAACCATGCAGGACATACGCAGGGATACGCGGAAAATCGCCGACATCACCGGACTGATCAATACGATCGCGTTCCAGACGAATATTCTGGCCCTGAATGCCGCCGTCGAGGCGGCGCGCGCGGGCGAGCACGGCAAGGGATTCGCCGTGGTCGCATCGGAAGTGCGCAACCTGGCCCTGCGCTCCGCCGACGCCGCCAAGAACATCGACACCTTGATCAGCCAGGCGGTCAGCCAATTGGATGCCGGCGCCGACCTGGTGGAAAGCACGGGCCACGCCATGCGGGACATCGTCCGGTCTGTTCAGCAAGTGCAGAACATCATGGCCGATATTGCGGATGCTTCGAGCGAGCAGGCCAGCGGTATCCAGCAAATCAGCCAGGCCGTCGGACATCTGGACCTCATCACGCAGCAAAACCTCGCCATGGTGCAAGAAGCCGCCGGCGCCACGCGGCAGCAGCAACAACAGGCCGACAGCCTGATGGCCGCGCTGGCGCACTTCGTGCTGGAGGGCGGAACCTCAGGGGCTGCGGCGCAACAGCCCGGCGACCTGGAAGGCCAGCCCGCTGAAAGCCAGCAGCCAGGCCGCCTGCGCCAGATAATAGAATACGGTCGGCAAGGCATCCAGGAAGCGGAAATCCATGGCGGCGTCCATCTGCTGGGTGCTGACCGCGTACATGCCCAAAGGAAATACGGCGCCCCAATACAAGGGGTCATAGCGTAGCGGAAAGCGCTTGTACACATAACGCCACACCCCCAGCAAGATCAGCATGGGTATCCACCACGTCCCGGCCGCCCAGTAGAACACCGTGAACCCCTTAAGGAAAGGCAACAGCGATTGCAAGTAAGGCGCATCCGCCGCATTCATGATCAACAGCGAGCCGGCCAGGGTGGATATCGCCATGGCCCCCATATTGATCCAGTATGGCGGGGTCAGGTCATGCGGCGACAAGCGGAAAAAGGTGTAGCGGTAGAAAATCAGCGACATCAGCCATATATAAAGCATGCCGCCCCATAGCCACATCGACAGGGCCAGGAAATTCAGCTCCAGGCGGTAAGGCTGCTGGCTGGTCGCAGCCAGCAAGGCGCTGGATACTGCAATCGACTGCGTCGCGACCACCGCCAGCAGCCAGCCGCCATTGATGCCCTGATTCAGTGCGGGTTTGTCGGCCTTTACGGTCAATACAGCAAAAATGGCGTAAGTCAGGCCGACCCACAAAAACAGGGCCAGCATCCATAGCATCAGGCCCACGCGCGTGTCCCCGGCCAGCAGCATGTACTGGCATCCCAGTATGGCGCTGGCCGCTACCGCGGTAAAGAACCCGGGTCCGCGCAGATGGTCCGCCATGTCGCCGAAAAAAGCTCGTGGATGGCGCAGTCCGCGCGCTATGCTAAGCGCCCACAATACGGCGAACAAAACATTATTCAAATAGAACAGGATCCGGCTCACCGAGTCATGGCCCAGGTTGTGTGCTGCGATGGATACTATCCCGGTCGCCATGACCACGCCGAAATTGGCGGGCGACATGGCGACGAGCCCTTTGGCCATAGTTGCAGGCAAGACTTGTCCGGCAGCTTGCCCGGTGTGGGTGGAAGGGGTCGGCATGGAAAATGGAAATGGACGGTCTGTTGCGATTAGACGCATTCTAATCGTCCTCGCTGACGTCGGCCTGTCGCCGCCCGGCGATTGGTATTGCAGCGCGGAACAGGGTCCGGTAAAGGCAGCCTCAACTACGCGTTAAAATAACAGGTTAGCTCAGAAGAACCCCCTCGCCCGCACCCTGCGCGCGCCTACTCAGGAATACCTATGGAAGCCGAACGCCAAAATATACTCGCCGCCCGCCTTGACGACTACGCGGAGCGCCAGGCTGCCCTTCGGAGGTATCTTTGACTACGATGCCAAAACTGAACGCCTGCATGTCGTAAACGCCGAACTGGAAAGCCCCGACGTCTGGAACGATCCCAAACATGCCCAGGACTTGGGCCGCGAGAAAAAGAGCCTGGAAAGCGTCGTCCATACGCTGACGGAAATCGCCAACGGCCTGACCGATGCACAGGAACTCTTTGAACTGGCCGCCGCCGATGACGACGATGCGACCTTGGCCGCCATCGAACATGACACCGACGCACTGGGCGAGCGCCTGGAAGACCTGGAGTTCCGGCGCATGTTCTCCAATCCCGCCGACCCGCTTAATTGCTTCATGGACATCCAGGCCGGCGCGGGCGGCACAGAAGCGCAGGATTGGGCGTCGATGCTGCTGCGCCAGTACCTGCGCTACTGCGAACGCAAGGACTTCAAGGCCGAAGTGCTGGAAGAATCCCATGGCGAAGTCGCCGGCGTCAAATCGGCCACGATCAAAGTAACGGGCGAGTACGCATTCGGATTTTTGCGCACGGAAACCGGCGTTCACCGCCTGGTGCGGAAAAGCCCCTTCGACTCGTCAAATGGGCGCCATACGTCGTTCGCCAGTGTATTCGTCTATCCGGAAGTCGACGAATCGTTTGAAGTCGACATCAATCCCGCCGATCTGCGGGTGGACACCTACCGCGCCAGCGGCGCCGGCGGGCAGCACATTAATAAAACGGATTCGGCGGTGCGGATCACCCACATGCCCACGGGTATCGTGGTTCAATGCCAGAATGACCGCTCGCAGCACCGCAACCGCGCCGAGGCGATGCAGATGCTGAAGTCCCGCCTGTTCGAGCTCGAAATGCGTCAACGCATGGCGGAACAGCAGAAAATGGAAGACGCCAAGACGGATGTGGGCTGGGGACATCAGATTCGCTCTTATGTCCTGGACCAAAGCCGCATCAAGGACTTGCGTACCAACGTGGAAATTTCCAACACTCAGAAAGTGCTGGACGGCGACCTGGATCCTTTTATTCAGGCCAGCCTGAAACAGGGAGTCTGAGCGATGACACCAAGCACTGTCGCCGTCGTGACCGGCGCTTCTCGCGGCCTGGGGCAAGCCCTGGCATTGGGCCTGTTGAATCCGGACACGCGGTTGGTGACGGTATCCCGCAGCCACGACGACGCCCTGGCCGCGCGTGCTCTCGAACTGGGCGTCTCCATACAGCAAGTGCAGAGCGACCTGGCCAACCCGGCTGCCGCGG
>JAEWEH010000037.1 GCA_023389535.1 Pseudomonadota bacterium | reverse complement strand
CTGGCGCAGCCGCAGTGTCCACCGCAGGCTTGCGGCGCCGCGCGGCGCGCGCCGGTTTGGCGACGGGCGGCTCGGCCGCGCTCTCGCCTTCCGCATCCGGCCCGCTTGGCGCCGACGCCGTCGCCTCGGGGCTGGCGCCTTCTGCTTGCGCATCGCCCCTGCGACGGCGGAACGGCGTGCGCAGTTTGCGCCCGCGCCCGCGCGGCGCAGCGGCCTTGGCCTCGTCCCCGCCAGCGTCTTCAGGCTGGCCCGCAGCGGCTGTGTCAGCCATGTTGTAGTCGTCTTGAGCTTCAGTCATTTTCTTTTAAATACTCCGTATCAATCTGTCCATGCGGCGCATCGTCTTCGTCGCCGGTTTCGTCGGCCATCCGGGGCGTGTCCGCTGTCGGTGCGATGCCAGCGTCACCCGATCCGGAGTGCGCCGCAGTCGTCGTGCCTTCATTGGCGCCAGCAGCCAGCCCTGGGTCGGCTTGCTGCTCTGGCGCCTCGGGATGCCCGTCAGTTGCGCCCGCCTCGTCAAGGGAAATCTCCAGGTCCAGCCCGGCCAGCGCCGCAACAGCATCCTGCGACTCCAATTGAGGCAGGTCGTCCAGCGCCTTCAGGCCCAGGTCGTCCAGGAACTGCCGGGTGGTGCCCAGCAGCGCGGGCCGTCCGGGCGCGTCCCTGTATCCCAGGACTTCTATCCAGCCACGATCTTCGAGTGTGCGAACAATCTGCGAAGAAACGGTCACGCCACGAATGTCTTCGATGTCGCCCCGCGTCACCGGTTGCCGCCAGGCAATGATGGCCAGTGTTTCCAGAACGGCCCGCGAATACTTGGGCGGCTTTTCAGGGTTCAGGCGGGCCAGATAGCGCTGCATTTCCGGCCGGCTCTGGAAGCGCCAGCCCGAGGCCAGACTCGCCAGGCCCAGGCCCCTTCCTTCCCATTGCTGTTGCAATTGCTCCAGATAGTGGCGCATGGCCTCGGCCGAGATATCCTCCACCGCGAATAACTTGCGCAGCTCGCTTACTGACATGGGTTGGTCGGCGCATAGTAGCGCGGTTTCCAGTACGCGGATGATCTCGTCGTCAGTCATCTATAAAAAGGGGCGTAAAGCCAATTTGCATAAAATTTTTAGGTGGGTTAATATTTAGTTCTTCAGACGCGGGGTGGAGCAGTCTGGCAGCTCGTCGGGCTCATAACCCGAAGGTCACAGGTTCAAATCCTGTCCCCGCAACCAGCATTCCAAATGGGCCAATCGTTAACAGCGATTGGCCCATTTTCTTTACCCCTTGCCCTTTCGTGCCATGGCTCTTGCCGACAAAGATGGACGACACATTTGCCGACGACACATTTGCGGACGGCGCATTCACCAGAAGGCCCGCGGAAGTTCCCGCAAATGGTCCTGTAGAAACAATGATAGCCAGCGCAACAACGGCCAGGATAAGGCGAGCACAGCCCGGCAATATGCCCGGCTTGCGGGTGATGCCTGGTTTCGGCGTACCGAAAGTATCTGGGTTACGAGCCATTATTCCTGTTTCAATGAGCTTGGCGGACGCTTAAGTCCCCGCTTGAGCCCCTTAAGGGATACAAGGAGGGACTCAAGGAAACCTTAAGTGCCCGCCCGAGCAAGCCAGCATGGCTGTATGAGCTCGGGACACGCCCCACGCACCGCATGGCGGCAGCCGGCTACTGTGAAATATGCTGTCAGGCGCCCTGGACCCCAAGGGCAGATGCCACGGCATGCACGCACCGCGTCGAACGGTTGCGACACAAAGGAAAGGCGCCTGCTTAAAAATTATTCATTTATATCGAGTTGGCCGGAGAATGAGATCATCACGGGCCGGACCACAGGTGCCGGAAGTGCACGCATTGCATGGCAACTGTGCAAGCGACGGCGAGACAATGAAGTTTGGCGCCGACGCATCCGGCCTGGTGGCCTTGTTGAGTCACATTACACCATCTGCTCGCCATCATTGCAACAACTCAAGTGATAAAGTTGCGCTACGGCGACAAGTTTGACGCCCCGCCCGGCAATGCGAGGTCGATGGCGGCCTCCAGAGTGCGGCGGTCGGGCCCGCGCGCAATGAATACCAGGACACCGGCCTGAGCGGCCAGAGCCTCGGTGTCAGGCGGCGTCTGCTGCTGCGGTCCGCCTTGATCCGGGCCGCCCGCGCGCCTTGCCGGATGCGCGCGAGCAGACGTGTCCTGAGATTCATCCAGCGGCTCGACGGGATACAGTTGGCGGTGCACGCCATGGATGCCGTTGCGCCTGCCGTCGCCGCGGAATCGGACCCAGCCCTTTATTCTGATCATGCCCAGCCGGTCATCGTTCTGCAGCGACTCCAGCCCACGCAGCAGCGTGGACCGCAGCAAGGGTGTCGCCCACACTCGGGCGACCGCGATCGCCGGACCGTGCACGGATTGCCCCGGGATCCCCGGCCGACTGTTCGGCCTGCCGGCGACCCGCCAGGCCTTCTGATCTGTATTGCTCCAGAAACCAGGCAGAGGATGCAGCACCGCCTGGCCGGCGCCTGCTTCGGCAATACGCAACAGTTCCTGCAGTGTCAGGGTGCATGGCAGGCGGTATTGCGTGGCTCCCGGATTGATGCCGGCCAAGGCCTGTTGCAAGGCCTGTACCTGTGCCGCGGGCGCCAGATCATTCTTGCTGATGAGCAAGACATCGGCCATCGCAGCCTGTTGCGACGCCTCGGGATGATCCTTCAGTTGCTGCGGGCCATGCAGGCCGTCCACTACCGCGATGCTGCCGGCATAGCGGTAGCGCTCCGATAAAAACGGTTCGTAGCGCAAGGTATACATGACGGGCGCGGGATCCGCGATGCCGGTGGTTTCGATGATCACGCGATCAAACATCGGTATGCGCCGGTGCAGGGCATCCAGGAACAGTTGACGCAAGGTCTGGACCAATTCACCCTGTACTGAACAGCACAGACAGCCCGACGGCAACAGGACGACCCCGCCGGCCACGTGGACGATACGCTGGTGATCCAGCCCTATGTCGCCAAGCTCGTTGACCAGAACGATGACACGCTCGGTGCCGGCCGCGCCCGGCTGATTCAGCAGCCCGTTCAGCAGTGTGGTCTTGCCGCTACCAAGAAAGCCCGTGAGCACCGTTACCGGAAGTTTTCCCTGCATATCCTCGCCGCAAAAAATGGACACCCTGCGTCGGGGGCCATCCAGAAACTTTAACACTGACGCAAGGCTGCGCATGCCGCGCGCCATTGACGCTACACTAAGGCAGTCGGGGCAGATCGCCCGTCCTGTTCATTTTTGTCCCTGGTCCTGCGCGCTTTGTCTGTCACGTTTACCCTGGTCCGCGATCTGCGCGACATCGACCCTGTAGCCTGGAACCGTCTGGCCGGTCACCATCCTTTGGCCAGTTACGAGTTTCTATTCGCCCTGCACCATACCGGCTGCGCTTCACCGGACACCGGCTGGGCGCCCCACTTCCTGCTGCTGCATCGGGGCCGCGAACTGGCCGGCGCATTACCCCTTTTCTTGAAGTCTCATTCGCGCGGCGAATATGTCTTCGACTATGCCTGGGCGCAGGCCTTCGAGCGCCATGGCCTGCCCTACTACCCCAAGCTGCTTTCCGCCATTCCGTTTACCCCCGTACCGGGGCCGCGGCTGCTGGCGGCAAACCACGCGGACCGAGTGGCCCTGGCGCGCAAAGCCACGGAAATCGGTGCGCAGAACGGGGTATCGTCCTTGCATATCCTGTTTCCCGATGAAGCCGACCAGCGCGCCTTGCGGGAGGCGGGCTACCTGTTTCGCGAAAGCGTGCAATTCCACTGGTTCAATCGCGGCTATGCCAATCTGGATGAATTCCTGGCCAGCATGAATCAGCAGAAAAGAAAGAAAATCCGCCAAGACCGAAAAAAAGCGCAGGCGGCCGGCATCCGCTTTCGCTGGCTACAAGGGCACAATATTGATGCCGCGTCGTTGGACTTCTTTTACCGCTGTTATCGGCGCACCTACCTGGAGCACGGCAATCCTCCGTACTTGAACCCTGCATTTTTCCAACAGCTGCGGGAAACAATGGCGGGCAATATGGTGCTCGTGCTGGCCGAACAGGACGGCCGGCCGGTGGCCTCGGCGTTGAATATATTGGGCCCTCGGACGCTGTACGGAAGGTACTGGGGCAGCCTGGTCCATATACCCGGCCTGCATTTCGAAACCTGCTACATGCAAGGCATAGAATTCTGTATCGCCCATGGCATCGCCGTCTTCGAGGGCGGCGCACAAGGCGAACACAAACTGTCGCGCGGGATGCTGCCGGTGCGTACGTGTTCGGCCCATTGGATATCCGACCAGCGCTACGCCGCGGCCATCGCGGAATTCCTGGAACGGGAAACGCCTATGGTGCAAGCCTATCGCGACGAACTGCTGGAGCACAGCCCTTTCAAGAAAACGCTGCAGGACTGAAGGGCGGGCAGCGCACTGCAGGCCTTTGCCCCGGCATTATTTCTTCTTGGCATCCTTGGGAGGCATAGGCTGAAACGGAAAAACCGAAAACATGTTGCGCGTCTGGTCCTGCATTTGATCCTGCATCTGTACAAACAGGTTTTTGCTTTGATCCACGTAGTTGTTCATCATGTTCTGCAGTATGGGCGTTTGTACATTCATGAACTGCGCCCACGCCTCTGGCCCGAACTGGTTGCCGTATAAGCCCTTGGACTGCTCGGCCATACGATCCTGTATTTCCATGAACGCCTGGATGTTTTTTTCCAGGAAGGAACCCATGACCCCCTGCATGGCGTTGCCGTAGAAACGGATGATTTGCGACAAGGCCGCGGGCGAGAACATGGGCACGCCGCCGCTTTCCTCTTCAAGAATGATCTGTAGCAATATGCTGCGCGTGAGGTCTTCGCCTGTTTTGGCGTCGACCACCTGAAACACTTCACTGTCGAGCACCAGTTTTTTTACATCAGCCAAGGTAATGTAGGCACTGGTCTGCGTATCGTACAAACGCCTGTTCGGGTATTTCTTGATCAGGCGCGATGAATCGGATTGAGCTTGCGTCATATGTGAACCAAATACAGGATGTAGCGGGAAAGGTGAAGAATAGGCGCGCCCCAGGGCGCGCCCACGGTTGCGACCTTCAGCCCATATGCAGCCCACCGTTCAATGAGAAATCAGCCCCCGTGGCGAAACCGGATTCGTCCGAGGCCAGCCATGCCACCATGGAACCGATTTCATCGGGCGTGCCCAGCCGCTTCACTGGAATGGTGGCGACGATTTTTTCGAGCACATCGGGACGGATGGCCCGGACCATGTCGGTACCAATATAACCCGGCGAGATGGTGTTGACCGTGACCCCTTTGTTGGCCACTTCCTGGGCCAGGGCCATGGTGAAGCCATGTATCCCTGCCTTGGCGGTGGAATAGTTGGTTTGCCCGAACTGGCCTTTCTGGCCATTGACCGAACTGATGTTAATGATGCGCCCCCATTGCTTGTCGACCATGCCTTCGATGACCTGCTTGGTGACATTAAAGAGACTATTGAGGTTGGTGTCGATGACTGCGCGCCAGTCTTCCTGACTCATTTTGCGGAACATGCCATCGCGAGTGATGCCCGCATTGTTCACCAGCACGTCGACCGTTCCGTGCGAATCGCGCACCTGTTCAAAGGCCTTGACTGTGGACTCCCAGTCGGCGACGTTACCCACCGAAGCATGGAAGGTATAGCCTAGCGCCGCTTGCTCGTCCAGCCATTGGACATGGTTGCGGCTGGGGCCGCAGCCCGCCACCACGGTAAACCCTTCTTTTGCCAGACGCTGGCAGATGGAAGTGCCTATACCTCCCATGCCTCCCGTTACATAAGCCAGTTTGCCGCTCATATGCTTCTCCTTGAATTCCCGGCCCGTATGATCGCAGCCCACCCATTGAGCTGGAGCAACGCTGCGGGTTTATAACTTTTATGCCGGAATACCACCGCCGGCGCGGCCACTGTTGCACGGGGCTGCTGACGTCAGAAAGAGGCGACGCGCCGACAGCCCTACATGACGCGAATCTTTACGTAGCTGCCCGGCGCCTCTTCCAAGGGTGTGTAGTTGGCATTGCCCAGCTTGGATCGGGCCTGAACCAACGCGCCCGAGTGCCCAGCCAGCCAGTTGATCCAGTCCGGCCACCAACTGCCTTCGTGGCGGGTGGCGCCCTGCAGCCAGCTCGCCGCATCGCCGGGTGGTTGCGCCGGCGCGACGCCGTCCGATTCGGCATCATGCGCCCAATAGCTGCGGCGACGCTTCGCAGGCGGGTTGATGACCCCGGCGATGTGTCCCGACGCCCCCAGCACGAAGCGCGCGGGACCGCGCAGCAGGTCCGTGGAGGCATAAGCCGATTGCCAGGGCACGATATGATCTTCGCGCGAACCATAGATGTAGGCCGGCATGGTCAGCGAGCCCAGGTCCAGCGGATGCCCGTCCACCGTGACGCGCCCGGGTGTCTTCAGGTTGTTTTCCAGGTACGTATTGCGGAAGTACCAGGCGAAAAAAGGACCGGGCAGATTGGTACCATCGGAATTCCAGAACAGCAGGTCGAAAGCGGGAGGCGGCTCGCCCTTCATGTAGCTGCTGACCACGTAGTTCCAGACCAGTTCACTGGGCCGCAGGAACGAGAAGGTCGTGCCCAATTCACGCGCTGTCATCAGTCCGCCCTGCCCCAATTGATATTCGCGCGCGCAGGCATGGAATTCGTCCACGAAGACATCCAGCACGCCCGTTTCCTGGAAATCGAGCAAGGTGGTCAGTAAAGTCAACGCGCCCACCGGCCGATTGCCTTGCGCATGGGCCAGCGCCAGCGCGGCCGCCAGCAAGGTTCCGCCCACGCAAAAGCCCAGCGCATTGATCTGAGCTTGCCGACTGATGGCGGATGCGACCTCGATCGCTTTGAGCACGCCCTGTTGCAGATAATCGCCCCAGCTTGCCGTATCGATGCCATCCTTATCGGACGGCTGCGGGTTGCGCCAGGATATCAGGAAGACCGTGAAGCCTTGTTCGACGGCATGCCGGACAAAGGAGTTTTCCGGCTGCAGGTCCAGTATGTAGTATTTGTTGATGCAGGGCGGGACGATCAGTAAAGGCGTTTTGTGGACCTTCGCGGTCAATGGCGCATACTGGATAAGCTGCATCAAAGGGTTCTGGAATACCACCGCGCCCTGTGTTGTGGCCACGTTGCGGCCAAGCTCGAACTGGCTTTCGTCGGTTTGCGTCAGCC
>JAEWEH010000012.1 GCA_023389535.1 Pseudomonadota bacterium | reverse complement strand
CCAGACTGCTGTCGCTCCAGCCATACCTTGTCTACTGCCGCACTCCATCGCGGCCGATTCGTTCTTATGGCCGACGATCTGACGGGAGCTGCAGACACCGCTGTGGCGTTAGCGGGTAGATGCCAAGACGTGGACATCCTGCTTGAACCGCGCATGCCGCCAGAAGCCCGAGGCCCGGTCGTCGCCATTGATCTGGACACGCGGCGTATGCCTGAAGTGGAAGCGGTCCATACAGTAAGGCGGTTTGCCGATTCTCTTCCCGCCTCAGGCATCCAGCTATTCAAAAAAATAGATTCCACGCTACGCGGCCATGTCGGCGCCGAACTTGCAGCCATTTACCAGAGCCTCGCCTTACGCGCCCAAGGAAAACACCGTACGCCCGTACTTGTTCTGGTCGCTCCGGCCCACCCCCGTTTGGGGCGCCTATTAAAGAACGGCTGCCTGGTCATGGAGAATGGCTTTCCAAACGGCCAGATGGAACCATTTTCCAAACCCGCCCCTGACCGTCAGCCGATCGCGGCGGACCTGGCGCGCCATGGCTTCACCTGCGTATCGCTTCCCATCCCGCTTATCCGCGCCCGGGATAGATCGGCCATGATCAGGCACATGGAAGAAGCGGCGTCCCGGCCCATGCCCGCCATGGTTTGCGACACGGAAACAATGGACGACCTTCAGCGCATCGTCGACGCGGCACTGTCGGCATCCATCGCCTGCATATGGGTGGGCAGCGGCGGGCTAGCCTACGCACTGGATGACACGCTGCCGTCCCGCCACCAGGATGCATCGCACCAGCCGTTTCCCTTCGCTTGCGCCGGCAACGGCAGCCGCCTGTTCCTCGTTGGCAGTTATTCCAGCGTGGCCAGGCAGCAGATGCATGCATTGCTCGAAACGAACCAAGTCCAGCAGCTTGCAGTGTCACCCCGCGCTCTTGCTGGCGGGCAGGATCGGGATGTACAGCTGAAGATAGATTCGATACTCGCGAAGAGGCAAGATTTGATCCTCTGCATCGCCTCCGAAGGCGAGTTTCGCCCGGAAGACTCCCTGGAACTCGCATGCCGCATGGCGAATCTGGTGGCGCCCCGCCTGCCGCGGCTGGGGGCTTTGGTTTGCTGCGGCGGCGATACGTCGCGGGCGCTCTTCCAGAAGCTGGGGATCCAGCGCCTTCGTGGCCGGCAATCGCGCATCACCGGCGCAACCCGCATCCATGCGGATACGTATCCCGACCTGCCCATTATCATCAAAGCCGGAGCTTTCGGCGATGCCCGTTCGCTGGTGGATATCCGCGATCATCTGGCGACCTGACCTTTCACGAACACATTTTTCCAGAAGGAAATTCAAGTGGAAACGAATACGAGCAAAGCGCAAGAGACGCCCCACCGCCCCATTATTGCAATCACCATGGGCGATGCGGCAGGAGTCGGGCCGGAAATCATAGTGCGCTCGCTGGCCAATCCGATCACGTATGCAATGTGCCGACCCATAGTCATTGGCGATACGGCCAGATTGGAACGGGCTGCGCAGATTACCGGCGCACAAGTGAGCGTGCGCACTGTGGATGAACCGGAACGAGCCTTGTTCGCGCAAGATGCCATCGACTGCATCGACTTGGGCCTCATTCCCCAAGATCTGCCCTTCGGCCAGCTATCGGCGCTTTGTGGCGACGCTGCTTACCGCTATATTGAACGCGCCGCGCAATTGGGCATGGCCGGGCAGGTGGATGCGATCTGCACCGCTCCGCTAAACAAGGAAGCGCTGCACGCGGGGGGACACCGCTATCCGGGCCATACGGAACTCCTCGCGGCACTGACAGGAACCAAAGAGGTGTCGATGATGCTGTCGGCCCCGAATCTGAATGTCATACACGTCACTACGCACATCGGCCTGCTGGACGCCATAGAGCGCATAGAACCCGGCCTGGTAGGCCGGACGATTACACGCATGCACGATACCTTGAAGGCGTCTGGCATCGCGGCACCGCGCATCGGCGTCTGCGGCATCAACCCCCACGCCGGCGAGAACGGCCTGTTCGGACGAGGAGAAGAGCAAGAAAAAATCATACCGGCCATCCTGCTCGCCCAGCGCAACGGCATCCAGGTTCAAGGCCCCCTGCCCGCCGACACGCTTTTCTTCCGGGCGGCCAGGGGAGACTTCGACGGCGTGGTGGCGATGTACCATGACCAAGGCCATGGCCCGGTCAAAGTCATGGGGTTGGAAGCGGGTGTGAATATAACCGTGGGCTTGCCGGTCATCCGGACTTCTGTGGATCACGGCACGGCGTTCGATATCGCCGGCAAAGGCATCGCCGATGAAGGCAGCATGCTCGAGGCCTTGAAGCAAGCGGTGGCGCTGGCGCCGCGGCGCTATGCCTAGGTTCGACACGCCTTCGCCGTATATCATCAGACCACGCGGCGGCGGAGCGGCCCGAAGCTATGGTTACCCCGACCGGGGTTGGCCCCACCGATCCGCTGCCCTTTCAATCCAGCTTGATGCCCGCCGTCTTGATCACTTGCGCCCATTCGGCGCGCTGTGCGTCTGAATAGGCTTTGAAGTCGGCGGCCGCCATGGGCAGCGGCTCGACCCCCATATCGCGGATCTTGCCGGCGATTTCAGGCGATTTCAGCACCGCCTGCAAATCGTCGCTGAGCTTGGACACGACTTCGGCGGGCAGGCCGGCCGGGCCCACCATGCCTTGCCAGGCGTAGGCGGTGAAGTCCTTTACACCGGCTTGCGCCATGGTGGGCACATCGGGCAGCAAGGCGATGCGCTCTGGTGTGGCCACCGCCAGGACACGCAATTTGCCGGCCTTGATGTTGGACAGCGCCGAGGCCGAGTCCACGAACCCCACGCTGACCTGGCCGCCCAGGATGTCCTGCAGGGCGGGCGCCGCGCCTTTATAGGCAACGTGGACGATGTCCACCGCGGCCTTCTGCTTGAACATTTCCAGCGCCAGATGGTGGGGCGAGCCGGCGCCCGCCGAGGCGGAAGTCAGCTTGCCCGGATCCTTGCGCGCGGCCGTCAGGACGTCGTCCAGCGACTTGAAGGGCGATGCTGCGGGCACGGCCAGCATCAATGGAAAACGCGCCAGGCCGCCAATATAGGTGAATTTTGCGGGATCGTACTGCAGCGAGGAATAAAGCGAGGGATTGAAGGCCAGCGTTCCGGAGTCGGCTGTGCCGACCACATAGCCATCCGGCTGGGCGTTCTGTATGTAGGTCGCGCCGATAATGGTTGCCGCCCCCGGCTTGTTTTCGACCACCACCGTCTGGCCCAGCGGCTTTTCCAGCCCCGAGGCGACAACGCGGGCGATGACGTCGGAGCCCCCGCCGGCGGGATAGGGCACCACCCACTGAACAGCCTTGTCGGGCCACGCGGCGTGCGCCATGCTTGCAGTGCCGATCAGCGCCGCTGCCAGCGCTCCATTGATGATTTTGAACATGTAGCGCTCCGTGAACGGATAGTTTAGGGGTCAGGGGGATGTGAATACGCATCATTCATCCAGGGTGATCGATTATGCAGGGTCCAGGGCTAATTTCACATCCGGGGATTTCCCCGGGGTGCCGACAAGAGCTGCTTGCCAGGGCACGGCCGTATGGGCAAAAATGAAGGTCGATGGTTGGCGGCACACGCCAGGGAGCGATACACTGCGCCTTGATCAACCCCAATGCGTCCCTTTTTTCCCAAGGCGGACCAAAACGGGGACAGCCTTGCGCGCCCGTACTAAAATGGCCGCGCCGCCGTGGCCTGCACCGAATGGCCAGCAATTCACATAACCAACGCTTAAGGTCTTAACCATGTCAGAAAATCCGACGCATCCACTGCCTTCTTATTTGCATCTCAGCGAGCTGGGCCCCTGGGGCATTTATCTGGAGCAAGTCGAACGCGTTACGCCTTATCTGGGCAAGCTGGCCAAATGGGTGGAAACCTTGAAGCGCCCCAAGCGCTGCCTGATCGTCGATATCCCGGTCGAACTGGACAACGGCAAGATCGCCCACTTCGAAGGCTATCGGGTACAGCACAATACGTCGCGCGGCCCCGGCAAGGGCGGCGTGCGTTTCCACCAGGATGTCACTTTGTCCGAAGTCATGGCCCTGGCAGCCTGGATGTCGGTCAAGGCGGCGGCGGTGAACCTGCCTTTCGGCGGCGCCAAGGGCGGCGTGCGCCTGGACCCCCATAACTACTCGCGCTCCGAACTGGAACGCATCACACGCCGCTACACCAGCGAAATCGGCGTGATCATCGGCCCCAACAAAGATATCCCCGCGCCCGATGTCAACACCAATGCCCAAACCATGGCGTGGATGATGGACACCTATTCCATGAACGAAGGCGCAACCACCACCGGCGTGGTGACCGGCAAGCCCATTTCCCTGGGCGGCAGCCTGGGGCGCGTCGAAGCGACCGGCCGGGGCGTTTATGTGGTGGCTTGCGAAGCGGCCCGGGACGCAGGCATTCCCATCGAAGGGGCGCGCATCGTCATACAGGGGTTTGGCAACGTCGGCGGCACGGCTGCGCGCCTGTTCTACGAATCCGGCGCGAAAGTCATCGCCATTCAGGACCACACTGGCTGCGTGCATAACGCCAACGGCTTGAACATCCTGTCGTTGCTGCAGCACGCCGAGGAACATGGCGGCGTGGCAGGCGCCGCCGATGCCGACGTGCTGACGCCCGAGGAATTCTGGGCGCTGGAAACGGAAATCCTGATTCCCGCCGCGCTGGAAGGCCAATTGCACGAAGGCAATGCCGGCAGCGTGCGGGCGCGCATCGTGATCGAAGGCGCCAACGGCCCGACCACACCCGAGGCCGACGATATCCTGACCTCCAACGGCACCATGATCGTCCCGGACGTCATTGCCAACGCAGGCGGTGTTACGGTCAGCTATTTCGAATGGGTGCAGGATTTCTCCAGCTTCTACTGGACCGAACAGGAAATCAACCACCGCCTCGAAGCCATGATGCGCGCCGCCTACACATCCGTGTCCGCGGTCGCCAAAGAACACCAGGTCACTCAGCGCACGGCTGCCTTCATCACTGCCTGCACACGCATCCTGGAAGCGCGCGAGGTCCGCGGCCTGTACCCCTGACCGGCTCGGGACTGCACGGACGATGCTACACGGCGTGCAGCATCGCCACCGGCAGGCCGGGCAGCACATCGGCCAGATTCAGCCTGCCGTCCCGGTCCGTGCGGTGGCGCGCGCCCGTCAGTGCATTGCACAATGTGGCATTCGCATAATGGCCTGGAAGCGCGACTTGCGTGTCCTGCCAGAAACCGGTATCCAGCCTGGGCTGCCCGCCGGTTTCATCGATCATGACGCCAGCCGCACAACGCAGCGGCGCCAGCACGAACACGCCGGCATCTCCGGCATGGCGTGCATAGGCCACCACATGTGCGTTCTTGCGGCCGTGTATCATCAAAGGCTGATAATCCCCCTGGGCAAATACGTCCGGCATGGCGGCGCGCAAGGCGTAGGCGGCGGCCAGAACCGCCTGTTTGATGCGCCCGCTTTTCCAGTCCTTCAGTAGTTCTTCAATACGGGCGTCCTGCCCCAGGGCGCGACGCCGCGCCTTGAAATCAACCGGACGGCGATTGTCCGGATCCACCAGACTGAAATCCCAGAATTCCGTGCCCTGATAAAGGTCGGGTACCCCGGGCACGCTCATGCGCAGCACGGTTTGCACCAAGCTGTTGATCGCCCCCGCAGCCGACACGCGCCGTACAAACGCGGCCAAATCGGTGACCACGGCATGATGGCGCGCACCGGGCATCATGCCGTCAATCAGGCCCTCGGCCAAACGTTCATGCACACGGTCTGGCTCTACCCAATTGCTGCTCAATTTTGCTTCCCGCAACGCCTTGATCTGCCACTGCTTCAGGCGTTCGCCAAAAGCCAGCATGCCTTCTTGATCATCCGGCTCCAGGTCCAGCGGCCAAGCGGCCACCATGGTCTGGAACAACATATACCGTTCTGCTGCCGCATGCGCCGGCGCATCGGGGGCCGATCGGAGCATCGTCTCCCAGCGCTGCACCGCGTGCCGCCATGGCTCGGGAATTTCGCTGAGCACCGCCAGGCGGGCTCGCGCGTCCTCACCGCGCTTGTGGTCATGCGTAGCCGTCGCCAGCATGGAACGGGGCGCTGCGATAGCGCGCCGGGCACAGCCTTGATGAAAGTTTTGGATATCCAGCGCGATCCGGCCAGGGTCCGCCCCCACTTCGTTGCGCGACAACAAGCGCCCGTATCGGTAGAACACCGTATCTTCCAGGGACTTGGCAGCCAGCGGCGGGGTCAATTGCTGAAAGCGCCGTATCACCTCGGGATGCAGCGGCTTGCCCCCCAGCATGACGCCCAGCCAATCAAGCAAGGGGCGGGCTGTCTGGCGATCATAGGCATGCAATCGCGTTTGCACAGTGGCGAGCAGGTGATTGAACAAATGCGCATCCGCCGCAGAGCGCCCATCGGGTCCGGCATAGCTGCGGTAATGGGGAAATTCCAGCAGAATCTCGTCCAGCATCCGCGCTATGGCTTCGGAAGTCCAGTCCCTGGCTTCGATGCTGGACGCCGCGATCGCCGCCAGCCGGCACAATAGCGCTTTGCGCTCTGCCACAAAATGCCGGCGCAGCAGCAGCGCTCGGGCGTCGCGCGTGTACGACGCAATGGGGCGCGCGTCGCCGGCGATGCGCACCCATTCCTGGGTCAGGGCATCCTGGCCCCGCGGGTCGTGCAGCAGCGCGCCCACCTGTTCCATGAAATCGTAGCCGCTGGTGCCATCCACCTGCCAGTCGCCGTCCAAAGACTCGTCCGGTGCGAGTATTTTCTCGACCACTAGCCAGGCCGGCTCGTCGCCCAGTGTCGCCGGGCGTTCTTGCGCACGCGCTTGCAACGCCGCCCGCAGCCGGCGGCAATAGGCGCCCGGGTCGGCCAGACCGTCCACATGATCGATGCGCAGGCCGTCCACCAGGCCTTCCGCATACAGGCGCAGCGGCATGTCGTGCACAGCGGCGAATACACTCGGCTCTTCCACCCGCACGCCTATCAAGTCGCTGATTTCAAAGAAGCGGCGCCAATTGATGCTGTCGGCGGCGCAACGCCACCACGCCAAGCGATAATGTTGCCGTTCGAGCAAGTCATGCAGGCGCTGTCTGCCTTCCGGATTGCCGCCGTCGTAATACAAGGCGGCCTGGCGGCCATCCATGCCCATGGCGTGCAGCGTACCGGGCGCGACGGGATAGCGTGCACCGCAAGCCTCGATGACGGGAGCGCCGGAACCTTCGTCCACGGCGACGCGCACACTGCCATCCGCCAGGCTTTCCGCATACGGATGAGGCAGGAATGGCGCGAGGACCTTGCCGCGCAGACCCGGAGCATGCCAGTCGATATCGAAGTAGCCGGCGTACTGGCTGCGTTGCCCATGCTTCAGGACGTCCCACCACCAACGATTGTCCTGATGCGTGGCCATATGGTTGGGGACGATGTCCAGTATCAAGCCCATGCCCTGCTTGCGCAGCGCCTCGGCCAAGGCAGTCAGGCCTTTCTCGCCGCCAAGCTCGGCGCTAACCACTGCATGGTCGACGACATCGTAGCCGTGCGTGGACCCAGGCCGCGCCTGCGTGATGGGCGACAGATAGAAATGACTGATGCCCAAGCGGGAAAAATAGTCGACCTGCTCGCGCGCGTCATACAGAGTGAAGCCGCCATGCAGCTGCAGCCGGACCGTGGAGCGCGGAAGACTCATGACGCCCCCCTGCCGCGCTCTATGGCCGCGATACGGCACAGCACGGCGTCATCCTTGAAAATGGCGTCCACAGGCAACGGCAGCAACTGCGTCCAGCTAGGATAGTCCTTGTGCCCGCCCGGCAGGTTCGGTTGCTCTTCCATACCCAGAAGATCTTCCAGCGGCGCAATGAACAGCGGGCAGGGGGCGCTTGCGGCGTAGCACAGTATGGATGCGATCGGCGCCGCATGCGGCGGCTCTCGTTCAGCGGACTCGCCGTGCAATGTTTGCGGCGCGGCGGCCACGTCGCCATGCCTGACATTGTCGGCCACAGCTTCCTCGACCTGCGCACCGCATTTCGTAGCTTGCACACCGGCCCACAATGCCTCCTTTTCTTCTTGGCGCAACGCCGCAGCCGCAACACTGTCTGGCTTGGCATCCGGCGGACTCAGGCGTTCATGCCAGAACAGGTCGCGTCCGGCCCACCAGCCGGCCACCGTGGGCAAATCATGGGTGGTGGTCATGGAAATCGCCGTCGCCGGCCAATCCGATGGGGGCAGGAAGGCAGCCGCGCGCGCCTCGCCGCCCTGCCCGGCGTCCTGGTCCTGCCGTTGAAACCACAACACGTTCATGCCCAGCACCCCCCGTGCTGCGAGCTTGTCATTCAAGCCTTCCGGCACCGTGCCGAGGTTTTCGCCGACGACGATGGCATGATGACGCCATGCCTCCAGCGTCAGCAATCGCAGCATGTCGTCCACCGGGTATCGCAGATAGGCGCCATCCACGGCAGGCGCTCCGGGCGCGATGACCCACATGCGCATCAGGCCCAATATATGATCCATGCGAAGGCCGCCGGAAACGGCGAATGCGGCGCGCAGCAGAGCAATGAACGAGGCATAGCGCCCGATGCGCAAGGCGCGCGGCGACATTGCCGTCAGGCCCCAGTTTTGACCTTGTGCCTGATAGATATCGGGCGGTGCTCCCAGGGATACGCCCGGGAGTATTTCCGCCTGGCTGCTCCAGGCGTGGCTGCCGCGCGGATCGGTGCCTATGGCCAGGTCCGCGATCAATCCTATGGGCATGCCGGCATCCAAGGCGTGCTGCTGCGCCGCTTGCATGCCCCGATGGGCCTGCCATTGCAGAAAGACGTGAAAATCGACTTCTTCCGCGTGGCGCCTTGCAAAGTCGGCGACCGCTGCGGAATCGGGATCGCGCAAAGCCGGCGGCCAATCGCGCCAGCCATGCTCGGGACCCAAATCCGGCATGTGATGCCCATGCAACGCTTCGAAGAGTGCGTGCAAGCGCAGCGCCGCTCCTTCACGATCACGGTAAGCCTGCATTTCGGCGACCAAGGACGGCGCACCTTGCCGGCGCAAAGTGTCGTAAGCCTGGCGCAGCCGCTGCAAGCGCTGCGGCTGCTCTTTTTCCCAGTCCACATGCCTTGCAGCATCGCTGTCGTGCTGATCGCGCCGCTGGGCCTGCCCAACGTCGCATGTCGCCACCGTGCCCAGGATGCGGTCGGGATCTATATACGCGGCATTCAGAAAAAGACGATTTGAAGGCGAATAAGGGCTGTAACGTGACGGCGCAGCACTGAACATTGCATGCACAGGACTGATGGCAACGGCGGCGGCTCCGTGCCGCGCGGCTTCTTCAGCCAGTCGCCCGAGCAGCGTGTAGTCCCCGCCTCGGCCGGCCAGTCCGCCACGCAGGCTATAGATTTGGGCGGCCACCCCCCAAGGCGGCCGGGCGCCCTGCTTGCGCCCCATCTTCTGGGCCACCGAGGGGCAACGCGCCGGACAAACAGCCAGCATGCGGCGGGTGCCACCGATTTCCAACACATGGTAGCCCACCTCGTTCAAGGGCGCGATGCGCGCCATGTCGGGACCGATTGGTGTGGCCAGGCCGCCTAGTGTCCTGCCGCTTTCCAGTGTAATGCGATAGGACGGCGGGCCGGACCAGTTGAACTGCGCCGCCACGCCCTGGTCCATCACCATCAAGTGGTCCGACTGTTCCCTTGCGTCCTGTTCAAGCCGCTTCATGCTTTCGCGGATCTGGCCGCTGCTGTCCGCCGCCAATCCCATGGTGGCCAGCAAGCTGCGCAGCACGTCATCGTTGACTTCCTGCGGTGCATTGAACGCGTCGCGCCAATGAACCGCCAGGCCGGCCGCCTCGGCCAGGCGCCGGAGGCTATCGTCCGCGGAGGTTTCCGTATGAGGTTTCATGTATCCGCCCGTGGCTGGGCCGGCTGTGCGCCAGGCATCTCGAGAGTAGCGATGGCGCTGGCAGCGAGCAATCGAGCCTGGCGCAGCGCGTCATCTGCCGACCGCGCACTGGCGTACAAGATCACCTCGCTGCGCGAGGGCGCGTCCGGCAAGGCGGCGTCCTGGCCGGACAAATTGCAATACAGCCGCAGCAGGCTGCCGTTGCCCAGGCGCCAGCATGCCCGTACAGCGTAGGGGCCGACAGCCTCGGCCGACACATTGCGCGCGCCGTCCAGGCCAGGGACGATGAACTGACGCCGGACATCGAGTAATGTCTTGTAAAGCGCCCGCCATGATTTGCAGCGCTCCGCGGGTGAACCTGGCAGCGCCTTGGATCGTTCCCAGGTGGCCGGGTCGTTGGGGTCCGGTATGGCCTGCCTGGCCTGCGCATCGGAAAATTCCTTGAATGCAGCGAATTCGTTGCGTCGCCCCTCGCGTACCGCGGCGGCCAGCTTCTCGTCGCGAAAACTGGTGAAGTATTGAAAGGGCGATAAAGAACCATATTCCTCACCGACAAAAATCATCGGAATATGGGGTGTCAATATTTGCAATGTAATGGCGGCCTGCAAGGCCGAGCCATTGCCCTGGCATAGCGCAGTGAGCCGTTCCCCGTATGCCCGATTGCCGGTCTGATCGTGGTTTTGCAGGAAGAAAATGAAAGCGGTCGGCGGCAAGTCGCCACTGGGTTCGCCGCGCGGCTTGCCGCCGCGCCAAGTACTGGGCTGCCCCTGGTAGACGAAGCCCTCTGCCAGGCAGCGCGCCAGATCGCGCGTCGGA
Source organism: Pseudomonadota bacterium (assembly GCA_023389535.1). Lineage (GTDB taxonomy): Bacteria > Pseudomonadota > Gammaproteobacteria > Burkholderiales > Burkholderiaceae_B > UBA6240. The sequence goes on along the minus strand of JAEWEH010000012.1, from coordinate 4,480 downwards.
TCTTCGGCGTAGGCAGCGTAATAACCTTGCGTCTCGCCCGTCAACATGGTGTGCAGCACGTGGTGCGCATCATCGTTCCACTGCGCGTCAAATCCCTCCTTCAGCAGATGCGCCGCGTTATCATCGTTCTCGAGTATCAGATGCACATGCCGTTCGTGCCCCACGTTCTGCCGCAAGAAGGCCGCCAGTTCCTGGAGCCAGTCGGCGCTGGCAATCGCGTGAACGGCATCCAGCCGCAAGCCGTCAAAGCGATATTCCCGCAGCCAGTACAAAGCGCTCTCCGCGAAAAAGGCGCGTACTGCGGGCTGACGGAAGTCGATGGCCGGCCCCCACGGGGTCTGGATGTCGCTGCGGAAGAATTCCGGCGCATAGGCCGACAGAAAATTGCCATCAGGGCCAAAATGGTTGTAGACCACATCCAGCAACACTTGCATGCCCATGCTGTGCGCGGTGTCGATCAACATTTTCAGGTCGTTGGGGCTGCCGTAGGAACAGTCCGGCGCATAAGGCAGCACACCATCGTAGCCCCAGTTGCGCGCGCCCGGAAAGTCCGCGATAGGCATAAGTTCTATGGCGGTCACCCCCAGCTCCTCCAGGTCGGCCAGGCGCTCCTGCACCCCGCGGAAGCCGCCGGCAAGACCAACGTGTATTTCATAGATCACGGTCTCGAACCAGGGCCTGCCTTCCCAATCCGTATTGCTCCAACCATACGCGTCATCATCCACCACGATACTGGCGGCGTGGACGTCACCATCCTGCAGCCGCGAGGCAGGATCCGGCACGATCTGTCCGTTGGCCAGGCGATACTGGTAGCGCGTACCCGGGGGGCAAGCACAGGTCAGCTCATGGAAACCGCCAGACACTGACCGCATCGCCACACTGCGCGGCACCCCCACACCTGCTCCCCCCTGCAGCTCGAGCCAGACTTGCCGCGCTTTGGGCGCCCACAAGCGAAAGCGGACCTGCCCGTCTGCCTGAGTAACCGCGCCGAACTGGTAGGTGTATGGCAGGCTCATTGCGCATCCCGCTCGTGGCCCGGAGCCGGTAAACTGGCCACCAGCAGTACGACCCCATGGGCGCCGACCATCACGCGCGGGGCGTCGACCGTAGTACCTTTGCCCGTCGAAGTGTCCAATTCGCAGACCCAAGTCGCGTCATGCTCCGGCAATTGGAACTCGATGTCCTCCGGACCGCCGTTGACCAGCAGCAGGGTCAGGTCTATGCCGCCGCGCTCGGGCGCGCTGGCGCGACGCAGACCCAGCACGCGCCCTTCGCTGAATTCCCAGGCCTCCACGCTCATGGGCTGTCCATCCAGATCGAACCATGCTACCCGTGCCACGCCCGGCGCTACTTCCAGATCGCCATCCAGATAGCGCGCCATGCGCAGCGAGGCGTGCTTGCGCCGCAGGGCGGTCAGGCGGCCGACGAAAGCGATCATGTCGCGGCCTTCGCGCGTTGCGGCCTGTGCCCAGTCCAGCCATGAGGTTTCATTATCCTGGCAATAGGCATTGTTGTTGCCCCCCTGGCTATTGCCGAATTCGTCACCGGCCAGGATCATCGGGGTGCCATTGGACAGGAATACCGTTGCGAGCATCGACTTGAGCACGCGGTTGCGCAGTGCTTCTATTTGCGGGTCCTCGCTGGGCCCTTCAACCCCCCAATTGTTGCTGAAGTTCTCGCTATGGCCATCCGCGTTGTCGTCGCCATTGGCTTCGTTATGCTTGTCGCTATAACTGACCACATCGCGCGCCGTAAAGCCGTCGTGGGCGGCCAGGAAGTTGACGGATGCCCAAGGCCGCCGATGTCGCCTGTCGAAGATTTCGGGCGACCCCATCAAACAGCCGGCCAAGTCGCCGCGCAGGCCCGCCTCGCCGGCCCAGAAGCGCCGTACACTGTCGCGGAACTTATCGTTCCATTCCGCGAATCCGGGCGGATGATTCCCGAGCTGGTAGCCGTCGGGCCCCGTATCCCATGGCTCGGAAATCAACTTCAATTGGGACAGCACGGGATCTTGCAGAATAGCGTCGAAAAAGCCCGAGCCAGGGTCGAAACCCGTGCCTTCGCGCCCTAAAGTTACACCCAGGTCAAAGCGAAACCCATCGACACGGTAGCTTTGCGCCCAGTATCGCAATGAATCCATCACCATCTGCAGCACTCGCGGATGAGAAAGATTCACCGTATTGCCGCAGCCGGTGTCGTTTATGTAGTAGCGCTCGTCGCCAGGCACCAGCCGGTAGTAGCTGGCATTGTCTATTCCGCGCCAGGACAAAGTGGGTCCAAGCTCGTTGCCCTCGCAAGTGTGGTTATAGACAACGTCGAGGATCACCTCTATGCCGGCGCTCTGCAGCCGCCTTATGGCCATGCGCAGGTCGTTGGTCCTGCCGTTGGAAAGATAGCTGGGTTCAGGGGCAAAAAATGCCAGGGTGTTGTAGCCCCAATAATTTCTCAGCCCTCGCTCCACCAGGAAATGATCCTGCAGGAAGGCATGCACCGGCAGCAGCTCGATGGTCGTGACCCCGAGCTTGTGCAAATGCTCGATGAAGCGCGGATCCGCCAGTCCGGCGCTGTTGCCACGTTGGTCGCGACGCAAGTCTTCGCGGCGCATGGATAAGCCGCGCACATGGGCTTCATAGATAACGGTATTGGCCCAGGGCGTCGTGTCCCGGTTCTGGGCGCCCCAGTTGAAGCTTTCGCCGGTTACTACGCATTTCGGGACCAGCGCCATAGAATCCCGCCGATCCAGGCTCAGATCCGCCTTGTGGTGTTGCACGCGGTAGCCGAATAAAGCATCGGACCATCGTAGGGCGCCTTCCAGCTTGCGGGCATAAGGGTCGATCAACAGCTTTTGGGGATTGAATCGGTGTCCATTCTTGGGATCGTATGGACCATATGCACGATAGCCATAAAGCAGACCAGGCTCGGCCCCCGGCAAGTAGCCATGCCATACTTCGTCCGTACACTCGGGCATGGCGTAGCGTCGGATCTCCTTGCGTCCGCGCGGATCAAAGATGCACAGTTCGATTTTAGTGGCGTTGGCCGAAAAGACGGCAAAGTTCACCCCCAAGCCATCGCTGATTGCGCCCAGCGGATGGGGCTGGCCAGGGGCCAGGCGGTCGGGCAGCACAGCGCTCATATCAGGCCTCCTCGGCGACGAAAATCACGGTAGCCAGCGGCGGCAAAGTCAGCGATAGCGATTGCTCATAGCCATGCGAAGCTTCCGGCTCGCTGCGCACCTCACCGCCATTGCCCATATTCGAGCCGCCGTAAACATGGCCATCTGTATTCAGGCGCTCGGCCCACCGCCCCGCCACCGGCACCCCTATGCGATAGCCATGGCGCGGAACAGGCGTCATATTGCTTACCGCCAGCACGGTTTGGCCCGCATGCTGGCGCAAAAACGCGAAAACACTGTTGCCGTAATCGTCGCCGACCACCCAGGTAAACCCTTCGGGGATCGCATCGCCGCCGTACAGCGCCGGCGTATCCGCATATAAGGCGTTCAAGTCCCGCACCAAAGCCTGCGTTCCCGCGTGCAAACTGTCGGCCAGGCAGGGCCAATCGATCTGGCCGTCATGGTTCCATTCGCCGGGCTGGGCCAGCTCGCCCCCCATGAACAGCAGCTTCTTGCCGGGATGGGCCCACATGAATCCATAATAGGCGCGTAGGTTCGCGTGGCGCTGCCAGCGGTCGCCCGGCATTTTCCCCAGCAGCGACCCCTTCCCGTGCACGACCTCGTCGTGCGACAAGGGCAGGATGAATCGCTCGGAATAGGCGTACACCATGCCAAAGGTCATGTTGTTATGGTGGTAGCGGCGGTGGATGGGGTCGAACTGCATGTAGTGCAAGGTATCGTGCATCCAGCCCATGTTCCATTTGTACTGGAAGCCCAGCCCGCCGTCGCTGCTTTTTGCGGTTACCCCGGGCCACGCAGTCGATTCTTCGGCGATCATGATGGCGCCCGGGCAGTGTTCGGCTACATGGCTATTCAGTTGCTGCAAGAATTCGACCGCTTCCAGGTTCTCGCGCCCGCCATATCGATTGGGCGTCCATTGGCCAGGCTCGCGGCTGTAATCCAGATAAAGCATGGACGCGACCGCGTCCACGCGCAGTCCGTCCACATGATAGCGATGCAGCCATTCCAACGCACTGGCCAGCAGGAAATTGCGCACCTCATGACGGCCCATGTTGTAGATCAGCGTGTTCCAGTCCGGATGCAGGCCTTGCCTCGGATCGGCATGCTCGTACAGGGCCGTTCCATCGAACCACGCCAGCCCGTGCGGGTCTGACGGAAAGTGCGCCGGCACCCAATCCAGGATCAAACCCAGGCCTGCGCTATGGCAGGCATCCACAAAAGCGGCGAATTCCTCAGGCGTGCCGTAGCGCGCGGACGGCGCGAACAGCCCCAGCGGCTGATACCCCCAGGAACCGCCGAAAGGATGTTCGGTAATGGGCAGCAATTCGATATGCGTAAAGCGCATGT
>JAEWEH010000290.1 GCA_023389535.1 Pseudomonadota bacterium | reverse complement strand
CCTGGAAGGTGCGCACCATGCCACGTGCCGCTACCTGGTCGGGCCGCAGGCGTAGCGTGGAGTGGCCTTTCAGTTCGACCTGGCCGCTGCTGGGCGGAATGAAACCGCTGATGACGCTGAACAAAGTGCTTTTGCCCGCACCGTTCGGCCCGATAATGCCCAGGATTTCGCCCGGCTGCGCTGCCAGTGAAATGCCTCGCAGCACATGCAGCCCGCCGAAGGATCGCTTGATGTCCGTGACTTTCAGCATGATCAGTTCTTCCCCTTGGCGCTGGCCGGCAACAGGCCCGCCGGGCGGTACAGCATGCACAGCACCAATGCGACGCCAATCAGGATGAAACGCAAGGCGCCCAATTGGGATCCATCCAGTGCCAGACCCAGATCGTTCAGGAAGCGGCTGCCCTCGAGGAACAGAATCAGGATGAAGGTGCCCAGCACCACCCCCAGGTTACGCCCGCTGCCGCCGATGATCACGGCGATCCACACGTTGAAGGTGACATCGGGCGTGAACTGCTCCGGTGAGATGAAGGTCAGGTAATGGGCATAGAAAGCCCCGGCCAGCCCGGCGATGCCCGACCCCAGCACCAACGAACGTGTCTTGAAGCTGACGACATTCTTGCCCAATGCCGCCGCCGCGACCTCGTTGTCGCGGATGCCCCGCAAGGTACGGCCAAAAGGTGAACGTATCAGGCGCTCCAGCAGGGCGAACACGACGATGACCGCGACCAGCAAGGTCATGAACAGCAGCATGTCGCGCACGCCGTCCGGCGCATTGCTGTACAGCCGGGGCACACCGGGCAATCCGGACGGCCCATGTGTCAGCCAGGCCTCGTTTTCCAGCACGCTGCGTACCACTTCGCTGAAACCCACGGCAATGACCGCCAGGTAATCTTCTTTCAGGGACAAGGTAAGCCTGCCCAGTGGCCAGGCTGCCGCGGCGGCCGCCAGCACGGCGGCGAGCATGGCCAGAGGTATGGGCCAGCCGCCCACCGCCAGCAAGCCGGACACATAAGCGCCGATGCCGAAGAACGCGACCAGGCCGAAGTTGATCAGCCCTGTCTGGCCCCACTGCAGGTTCAAAGAGAGTGCAAGCAGGACGTAGATCAGCCCTATGGTGCCTATGGCAATAATGTATGCGGTCATTTGGCCACCGCCTTGGTGCCGAACAAGCCTTGGGGACGCACCAGCAATACGACGACAATGACGCCGAAGATGGCCGCCAGGCGATAAGTGGGTAGCCAGTACATGGCTGCGAATTCGCTGACGATGCCGATCACCATCGCCGCGGCAAAGGTGCCGCCTATGCTTCCGACCCCGCCGAATATCATGGCGGCGAAGGCCGGCAACAACATATGCCACCCCAGATAGGGTGTGATCACTGTCTTGGCGGCGAGCAGTATGCCGGCCACACCCGCGAGCGCCGAGGCCGCCAGCCACACACGCGCCAATATGGCCTCGGTGTTCAGCCCCGCCACGCGCGCCAGTTGCGGATTGTCGGCAACCGCCCGCACCGAACGCCCGAAGCTGGTGAAACGCATGATGATCTGCAGCATCGCGAAAATGGCGACGCTGATGCCTATGATGGCAAGATCGTAGGGACTGATGCGGATGTCCCCGAAACGGACGGCGCGCATCAACGGTAAATCGAAAGACAGCTGGTTGGATCCCCAGATGAAGGTCACCAGATAGCGCAGGATGAAGGCCACGCCTATCGAAGTGATAATCAGCGTGATGGAGCGTTCGCCACGCAAGCGCCGATACACCAGCCTATAGCAGAGATAGCCGACAATGGCCACTATCACGACGCCTATCAGCGCTGCTGCAGAGAACGCCAGCGCCAGGCTGGTCAGCGCAAGCAGCGTTGTGTAGGCCCCTACCGTCGCCAAGTCCACGTGCGCCACATTGACGAACTTGGACAGGCGGAATATCACGGATAGTCCGACGGCCAGCAAGGCCAGAATGGCGCCACCGGCTATGCCGTCGGTGACGGTCTGCATAATCAAAGTAAAAGAAGGCACGCGCACCCCTGCTGCCACGATGTTGAAGACTTATCGAAGGCGCGCGTCCGCCTATCGCAGCTGGCACGCGCCCATGGCCGCCCTTAGCCCTTGATGGGCCCTTGCAGGACGAGCTTGCCCTTTTCCGCGGCCCAGGCAGCGAAATAAGGCCTGGCCTCGCCGGTTTCGTCGAAATCCATATTGCCGCCGACACCTTCGTAATCGATCTTTTCGCCAGCGCGGACCAATTCCAGTGCCTGCTTGAGATCGAATACCTTCTTGCCGCCGGGACTGGACACTTCGCGGATCTTCTTGCGGAAGTCTTCGGCCTTATCGCTCTTGGCCGCTTCCATGGCTAATGCGCATACGGCCAGCATGTCGTAGGCCACGGCGGCAAACGGATTGGCCAGGACTTCCTGCTTCATTTCGGTTTCATAGCGCTTGCGGAAACTATCGTAGGCGGGAGAGTCCATATTGGGCACTGCGCCGATAGAGACAATGCCTTCAGCCGCTTCGGGGCCGACCGCCTTGATCAGCGCCGGCGACACCGCCCAGATCGGGCCTATCCATTTGACAGGCTCGTCCATCACGTACCATTCTTTGAGCAGGATGGTGGTATCCGGCAGATACGAGCCAAGCGCGATCACTTCAGGCTTGCTGGACAGCGCGCGGGTAAGCTCGGCGCGATAGCTGGGCTGATTGGGGTTGTACACGATGACTTCGCACTTGCCGCCGGCCGCTTCGAAGACACGCTTGAACTCTTCGCCCAGCGTGATGCCGGATGGATTATTGAAGGCCAGGAAGGATGCTTTCTTGTAGCC
>JAEWEH010000335.1 GCA_023389535.1 Pseudomonadota bacterium | reverse complement strand
GGCGACACCTGCCACATCGATGTGATAGACCGGCACGGCAACATGGTGGCCGCCACGCCCTCGGGCGGCTGGTTGTCGTCCAGCCCGGCCGTACCGGGGCTGGGGTTCTCGATCAACACACGCCTGCAAATGAGCTGGCTGGATGATGGCCTGCCGGGGTCGTTGCAAGCAGGCAAGCGACCCAATACAACCCTGTCGCCCAGCATGGCACTACGCGACGGTCAGCCGTATATGGCATTCGGTACCCCAGGCGGTGATCAGCAGGATCAATGGACGCTCGCCTTTTTTATCCGGCACGCCGCACTAGGAATGAACCTGCAAGAAGCGATCGATGCGCCTTCGTGGCACGTGGAGCACTATCCCGCTTCGTTCTGGCCGCGCACTTTGAAGACCAACCGTCTGGTTGTCGAATCGCGGTTTCCCGCAAGCACGCGGGAAGAATTGGCCCAAGCCGGCCATGACGTGGTTGTAGGCGGTCCGTGGTCCGAAGGGCGGATCAGTGCCTGCACCCGACAAGCTGCCGTCGGCGGCGGACTGGAACTGCGCGCCGCGGCCAACCCGCGCGGTATGCAAGGTTATGCCGTCGGGCGATGAAGCACCCCGAACCTTAGTCACCCCCTTATCGCCCTACTTTCAACAATCAGGATCAACCACAGGAGAAGACAATGCTTTCTCAATTACGCAAAGCGCTGGGCGCTGGCAGTTTGCTGCTGCTGGCGGCCTTTTCCACCGCGACACACGCCGCGTGGCCGGAAAAACCCGTTACCCTTATTGTGCCGTGGGCCGCGGGCGGCTCCACCGACATCCTTGCCCGCGTGCTGTCGGAGCAACTGGGCAAAAGCCTGGGGCAACCCTTCGTGGTAGAGAACCGCGCCGGTGCTTCGGGCAACGTGGGCTCGAATATCGTCGCCAGGGCCAAGCCGGACGGATATACCTTGCTGGTCGGCTCGATGAGCACGCACACCATGAACCAGGCGCTGTATTCCAACATGCCCTTCGATGGGGTCAAGGACTTTACCCCCATAGCAAAATTGGCACTGGTCACCAATACCATGGTGGTCAATCCTTCGATACCCGCCAACACCGTCGCCGAATTCATCGCCTATGCCAAAGAGCGGCCCGGTGATATCGCCTATGCTTCCGCGGGACCGGGATCGACCAACCATCTGAGCGCCGCCATGTTCGAAAAAGCGACCGGCATCAAGATGCTGCACGTGCCGTATCGCGGCGGTGCGCCGGCAGTGCTGGATACGGTTGGCAACCAGACCCAGGTTCTGTTCACGGCCGGCACGCAGTCGCTGCCTTTCGTCAAGGACAACAAGCTGAAGCTACTGGCCGTGACGGAAGACAAGCGCGCCCCGACTTTGCCGGACGTACCTACTGTCGCTGAAACGGTGCCGGGTTACGAACTGGCAGTCTGGTACGGCGCTTTCGGCCCCGCGGGCCTGCCTGCCGATATTGTCGACCGCTTGAGTGTCGAGATCAACAAAGCGCTGAAGAACCCGGACGTCGTCAAGAAAATGGAAGGGATGGCCGTACAAGTCCTTGAAAGCACACCGGACCAGTTCGCCGCCGACCTGGAGCGCGATGCGCAGAAGTACGACAGGCTGGTCCGCGAACTTGGCATACGCATCGAATAGGAAACAAGGAGAAACATGTCGGACATCATGAAGATCGGCGCCCTGCCGGCCGCAGTCGACGATATCGTCAAGGCCTGCGCGTCCGGTGATACGCACGCTTTGTTCGCGGCCATAGATGCTTGGGTAGGAACCGTCCTGGGGCAAACGCTGTGCACCGTGAACCGCTACGATGCTAGCCAGGAAAAGTTGACGAGGCTGTATAGCTCCGACCCTGCCTCGTATCCGGTGGGGGGCAGCAAGGACAAGTCGGGCACCGCGTGGGGGCGCCATGTCCTGCATGAGCGCAAGCTGTTCATAGGCGAAGGTACGGACGCGATCCGGCAATCCTTTGACGATCACAAGACCATCGACGCCCTGGGCCTGAAGTCAGTCATCAACGTGCCTATCGTCGCACAGGACACCTGCCTGGGCACGCTGAATCTGCTCATGCAGGCTGATGCCGTCGACGACACCATGGTGCAATGGGCGAAGCTGGCTGGCTTGCTGGCGACGCCCGGTTTTCTCTTCCTTCAACGCGCAGCCTGATTCTTTCGGAGCTGAAGGGGCAAGCGCGGCATATGCCGCAGGCCCCGCTCAATACCCGAAAAAATCCTCGCTGCGGACGTCGTCCTCATCGATGCCGGCTGCAATGGCGGCATCCCTCATGGCCTCCACCATGGCTGGCGGGCCGGCCAAGTAAACCACCGGCTGCGCCAGCCCCTCGATCGCATTCCGGATGAAGGCCGCGTCAATCACGCCTTGCGTACCCGTCCAGGCCTGTTCCGACCGGTTCATTTGAGTCATGGTCGCGATCAGACGGAAATGCGTGTTACGCCGTTCCAGGTCCAGAAGATCATCAAGGAAAGCGGCATCCTCGGGGCGGCGATTCGAATACAACAACACCAGGCGATGCGCCAGGCCGGCCTCTTCGGCATGTCGCAGCATGCTCATGAAGGGAGTAATGCCTATGCCCCCCGCAATGAATACGGCTGCCCGCGCCGCATTGTTATGCAGGATCAAGGAACCGAACGGACCTTCGACCCTGACCTTCGCCCCCTGCTCCAAGGAACGAAGCCGGCGCTTGTAGTCGCTGTCCCGCAAACGGGTCGCCACGCACAATTCGTCCTCGGACGGAACGCTGACCAGCGAAAATGTGTGCCGGCCATCTTCGTTGCCCTGGCCGCCCGTATCCAACAGAATCAGATCGATAGCTTGGCCTGGCTTGAAAGCGAACCCCTCGGGTTTTGAAAAATGAAATGCCATGGTTCCGGCGGCGAGCTCGCGCTTCGCAGTCAGCACCGCATCGTAGATAGCCATAACAGCTCCTTGCACAAGATGATGTCGCTTCATTAGACAGAGCCTGGGTCGTTTGCGTTTCGGCAATACAGCGAAAATTGGATTTGCAAGCAGTTACAAAGCCTCGTTGAATGAAAACCGGTAGCAGCGTATTGTTACGTTGTCATATCCCATGAGAGATCCCTTCTTGAACCTGTATTTCATACATAACATGCCAGGTGACGCATGCTGCGGGAGGCAGGGATGGAAGCATTAAAAAAAAGCGAAATCGGCAGCGCTGCTGCAACCCCTGTGTCAGTTCCGCCTTTGCAGGATCAACATGTAGCAATAGATAGCGTCACCCCAGCACCGGCTGTCCGGGCCAACGGCCGCCGAACATTCGCCAGCGGCAGGTGGGCCTTCACCGTGCTGGCGGTGATCGCCGTCATCTTTACGCTGCAATGGGCAAAGGCGTTCTTCATTCCCCTTATCCTCGGCATTCTGATCTCTTATACCCTGAACCCGGTGGTCTCCTGGCTGGAACGGCGCAAGCTGCCGCGCATCATCGCCACCAGCCTGGTGATGCTGGTGCTGTTCGGCTCGGCCGCGCTCGTCTCCACATCTGTCTACAACGAAGCACAATCCATATTGGACGAATTACCCATTGCCAGCTACAAGCTCAGCAGCGCATTCAAACGGGTCAACAACGGGGAACTCAGCCCCCTGGACAAACTGCGCAGCGCGGCGGAAACGCTCAAGGAAGCGGCCATCCCGAGCAAGGAAGCGGCCGCGGGCAGCGCATCACCCGCCGTCGTCTTGAGGCCGCCGGATGTGAATCTGAACGACTGGCTGCTTGCCAGCTCGCTCAATGTCGCGGCGTTTCTCGGCCAGATGACGATGGTGCTCTTTCTCGTGTTTTTCGCCCTGCTTTCCGGCGATACCTTCAAGCGCAAATTAGTGAAGGTCACAGGGTCGTCATTATCCGACAAGAAAATCACTGTCCAGATACTCGACGACATCAACACATCGATACAAAAGTACATGCTGATTCTGCTCTCCACCAACGTGCTGCTGGGTCTGGCGACGTGGGGAGCGCTGCTGGGCATGGGCTTGGATAATCCCGGCGCCTGGGCTGTGGCGGCGGCCCTGCTGCATCTGATTCCTTATTTCGGGTCCTTGATCGCCGCCGTTGCGATCGGCTTCGCCGCCTTCCTGCAGTTCGAGTCCTTCTCGATGATGCTGATTTCCGCCCTGGTAGTGCTGGCCATCGCCACCTTTGTGGGCATGCTGATCACTACCTGGATGACCGGCCGGCTGAACAAGATGAATGCCACTGCCGTCTTCGTTGCATTGCTGTTCGGCGCCTGGCTGTGGGGCGTCTGGGGCATGCTGCTATGCGTTCCCATCATTGTTGTGGTCAAGGTGATTTCCCAGCATATCGAAGGGATGCAATCGATCGCAGAATTGCTCAGCGAATGAAACATCTTTCGCATAGAATTGCTGGGCGGCCGCAACGGCCGCCCCTCCGTTTTCCTGGATGCCGATGAATAACTCGAACCTCTACTTCCGTTCTTTTCTGATCTTGCTGACTGCGGTCAGCCTGGGCTTCCTCTGGATACTGCTGCCCTTTTACGGCGCCATTTTCTGGGGCGCCATACTGGCCATCATTTTCAATCCCTTATATCGGCGCCTGCTGGCACGCTTCCGCGGCAGGCCCAACCTGGCTTCTTTCATTACCTTGCTGATCATCATACTAATCGTCATCATCCCGGTCATCATGGTCACCGGCTCCTTGATTCAGGAAGGCGCCGCTACCTATAAGCGTATCAGCACGGGGCAATTGAACCTGGGCAGCTATTTCGAGCAAATCATGAATGCGCTGCCCCCTTCCGTGCATGAAGTATTGATGCGTTTTGGCGTGGGCGACATCTTCAGCCTTCGGGAAAAGCTGTCCACGGCGATCATGACGGGCAGCAAGGCGCTGGCCTCACAAGCGGTCAATGTGGGACAGAATACCTTTGAATTCCTGGTCGGCCTGGCCCTGATGTTGTACCTGCTGTTTTTCTTGCTGCGCGACGGCGCCCAATTGGCCCGCCAAAGCAAGCAACTGATCCCCCTAAGCGAAGAGCATCAACAGCACCTGTTCCGTAAATTCGCCACGGTAGTCAGGGCGACGGTCAAGGGCAACATCGTGGTTGCCGCCACCCAGGGAGCACTGGGAGGCATGATCTTCTGGTTTCTTGGCATACAAGGCCCCTTGTTATGGGGTGTGGTCATGGCGGTGCTGTCCCTGCTGCCCGCCGTGGGCGCCGCCCTGATCTGGCTGCCTGTCGCCGTGTACTTCCTGGTGACGGGAGCGATCTGGCAAGGCACGACCTTGATTCTATTCGGTGTGTTGGTCATCGGGCTGGTGGACAATATCCTGCGCCCGCTGCTCGTGGGCAAGGACACGAAGATCCCTGACTATGTGATCTTGATTTCGACCTTGGGCGGGCTGGCGGTGTTCGGCTTGAACGGCTTCGTGATAGGCCCCCTATTTGCCGCCCTGTTCATCGCCTGCTGGGACTTGTTTCCCTCGGCGATACGCATGAATCAGGAAGAATGACCGACCCGGGCGCCTAGATAAATAGCATCGACGCGTTAAGCAGCAATGCCAATGCCCAGACCGCGGTTCGCACAGTGCCGTAGCCCCCGACGTACGCGCCGATATATATCAGCCTGACGACGATCCAGGCAGCCAGCAGCCCTGTCAACGTGCCCAAGTCAGCCTGCCGATATAGGGCGAACAGCACCGCTGCGTAGAGCAAGGGCAGCCCTTCGAAAAGGTTGGTCTGCGCGTGGTCGGCACGGCTGCGCCAACCCTCTTGCCGGGCCAGCCAGGATCGCGGCGCGTTATTGTCATATGCCGCGCCGCCCACTTTGGACAAGGCTGACGCAAACAAGGGAAGCATTCCCGAAATAAGCATCAATACCGCTATGGTGGTCATGTCGGCCTCTCGGTGTGATGGTTGCTCTTGCCTGGCTTGAGCCTGCCCTGAAGGGCAAGGCTCGCGTTCAGGCCCGTAGTCAATACACCAGCTCTATCACTAGATTCGCGCCTTTGTCGGACAGAGGGAAACGGGCTTCGTCAAAGCGCGGCGCACGCAGGCTCGGACGCGCATTATTGGAAAACCCGTAGCCTTTCTGGGGTACGCCAAAAAAATTGGTTTCCAGCTTGCCGCTATTATTATCGTCATGAAAGACCGCCACGGCATAATCGCCGGGCGCCAAGCCTTTGAACAAGGCATGGGCGGTTTGGCCGGCGGCGTCGATCGGGACCCTGATGCGATGCGCCGCCTTGGCATCGTCTTTCGGAAAACCATCGCTGGCCGAAAACACCGCGATGGCGACTTGGCCGGCCGCATTTTTCAAGCCCGTCACCGACACGGCAAGATCTGCCGCCACGGCCGCCGGCACAACGCAGGCGCAAGCCAATAAGGCGGCCAAGCCCGCCACCAGGCGTCTTGCACCTTTTCCGCGATAAAGACCCGACATATGCTTTCCTGTGTGCTGACCGATGCCGCCCGATGCGGCCAGACGCGTATTCTAGTGCGTCTCGGCTCCGCGTTGGGGGATGATAGGCCTTGCCGCTAGCGGCCGTGCCAATAGCCGTGAAAGCTTAGCGGCGTCGGATGCTCGAGCAGGACACGCGCTAGCGGACCGTCGTTCAGCCGGTCGGATCGGAACACCGCCAGAAAGGACTTCCCCGTGCGCCCATCCAGGCCCAGCGACAGCAGCCAGCCATGTTCGGGACCGGCAGCAGGATCGCGCACAAAAACAGGCTCGCCCAGATGGGTATCGTCACCCAGCGATACCCCGAGACGATCACCGTTCTCCATGTCCACCCGCAACAGCCCATTATGGAATACCGTGGCTTGAGGAGCGGTGCTGAAATACCCATAACGATGCCGATGCCCTGACATGGAGCCATCGACCATGGGAAACTCGTGATTGTCCTCGCTTAGCACTTCCTGGATGATCCGTTTGCGGGGCAAGTTGACCACATACCGGCGTAGCTTCCCTTTGTGCTGTTGCAGACCCTGCCGTCCCGACATGATGGCCCGAAAAGCCGCGTTTTCACCCAGGAAATGATCGGGCTCGTCATAGCCCACGAAATCGGCCACGATGGAGTCGCCCATGTCGAAGGCATTCAGGCTGTGCCACATGAAGCATGGATCGGCGCTGATCAATACAGGCTCGCTTGCGCCGGCGCGGTCCAGCACCATCAGCATATTGCCTTTGTCCGGACGCCACTTCAGGCTATCGGTAAAGCTTGCCAGCCCACTGAGAAAGCGCGGCAAAGACAGCTCCACCGGGTGCAGCAGCACCACGACATAGCGCTCGGTGAAGAACCAGTCGTGTATGTACGAAGGCCGCGGAGAAGCCACCCGCTGATGATGAAGCAGTTCTCCGCTGGCGCTGCGCTGCACCAGGTCCAGCCAAGTTCGCGGGCCGTGCTCCACGCCCAGCAACAGCCAATCCCCGCTGCGGCCATCCGTTTTGGTGTGGGCCTTGTAATCGATGCGCATCTGAGGCGGACCGACCTGCCGCTCGCCCAGGGTTTCCAGCGTTTCCGGATCCAATCCATAAGGCAGTCCTACCTCGTCGAAGGCATACAGGCAGCCGTTCTTGACCAGGGTCGTGACACCGGCCTGGGAACGAATCTTATTACCGATATTCCGAATGACGCCGCCCGGCGCACGCGTGGTCCATGTCGGCATCACAAAGCGCCCCGCGGCCTGCTCTGCCAGAAATTTACGGGTGCGCACATAGCGGTTGCGATAACGCACGCCGCTATCCGTAAAGTCGAAAGCCTGTATCATGCCGTCGCCATCCAGCAGATGGCGCTTGCGCACCCCGCCGAATTCAAAGCAGCCCGGACCGTTGCGGAACAAAGTGCCTCGTAGACCCGCCGGCAAGGTGCCTTCCACCTTGGGCGTGTAATCGTGTTCTTCCCGCAAAGTACTGGCAAGGCCGATCAACCACGCCTTGCTTATCGTACCAACGCTATCCCCCATGAAGCCCTCCTTCAGTCAGGGCGCCTTGAATCACGCGCCAATACATGCCGCTACGCCGCTCGGTGCAATATGCAACGCCGCGGTCGAAAGAAATACCAGGCTGGCGCCAAGTCGGACGAAACTTACCCCATGCTTCGTGATAGGAAGAGTGCTTAAGCTGGCGGTCCGTAATTATAAAGTAGTGCGTCCCTGCCGAAAGCCACAACAAGCGAGCCCGAAACGTGTATAATAGTCGGCTTGGCGATACGTGGGCGCTTTCCTTGCATCCCTATTCCAAAAGCCGATGTAGCTCAGTCGGTAGAGCAGCTCATTCGTAATGAGAAGGTCGAGGGTTCGACTCCTTTCATCGGCACCATTAGATTCAAGCACTTACGCCAATCGGAAACGATTGGCGTTTTTGTTAGCCTCAGCATGGGCGTACCCCTGCGGGTGCAAGTTCCGCGGCAAGCAACCGCGGCTCAAAGGCCCAGGAATCTGAACGGTAGGGTTTCCTTAAACTTGTCATTGGCCATGCCGGAATAGATGCGCGCCTGGTCAGGCCCCAGATCAAGTGTCATGACCCTCCCCGTCTTCTCCGAGAAATCCAGTTCCGTCAGGTCGACCCAGAAAACATTCGGCGTTAGCGCGGACTCAAAGAAATACAGCTTGCGTTTCTGATCGGCGACCGTACGCCAGCGCGTCGAGGAAATATTCGGCTCTTCGGGTGTGGTAATGCCATAAGGGACCGAGACATTGCGGATCACGGAAAAGACACTCGCGATCGATTCGACCTCGTTCGTGCTCTTCGGGATCGCATTCACATAGAACATGGCGCGCGCAAACCGATCAGAAGCACGGTTCGTTCCGGGCAGCATGACCGTCCCGCCAATCTGCTTCCAATATTCCTCCATAGCAAGCTGCTTCTCGAAGATTGGAGAATTCGTCATCACTTGATAGGCGCGACTGTGATGGATAACCTGCTTGCCATCAATATATTCGATGATAGCGCTGTCGCCGGAGGCGTCCGAAAGAGAGAGATGCAAAGTGGCCAGCCGCTTTTCGCCAGGCACGTTATCCGTTACCAAAGTGAAGGGCTGCTTTTCCAGCGCGTCAACCGCATCCTGCACTGTGGCAAAGTTGTCGAGTACATATTGCGCCCAGGCCGCGATCGACAGGCCGGGCGTTTTGCCGTCATAGTCGGGATAGGAAGATTCGACCAGCCACAGCACGTTGGCGACCAGGCCGGCCTCATTCATGCCGTCCGTGGTGGAGATATCGTAACCCGATGCAATGACGCTGCCGTATTTCGACGTCCATTGAGTCGAGTTTGGCCCCGCTTCACCGGAGCGCTGCATTCCTCGCGGAAACACCCAGAGGTTGGTCCCGACATCGGTCTTCCAGTCCATGGACCGCGCGGTGATGACCTCATCGCCGGCGCCATGGTAAACGAAACGCGTGCAGGCCTCCGCCGAAGGGACAAGGATACTTGCGGACGCGAGCACGGCAGCACAAAAGGCCGCGAACGAATTCTTCCTTGAAGACATGTAGTTCTTCTTCCTATAAAAACGTTATATGGCCGTAAGTGCAACGCTATCCAAATGCCCGCGCCGCTGTAAATCTTTAACACAAATAGCCGTTGACTGCGCGAAATAAAGCTGTACACTTGCTGTATACAATAGAAATACAACTTGGATACAGAGGCATGCAATTACAGAAAACTCGCAGCTTGGGTCTTCAAGCCAGCGTCCAGATAAGGGAAGCCCTTCTCCGCGGAGAGTACCAGCCGGGCCAGGCGTTAGCGGAAACATCCTTGGCAGAAAGCTTGGCCATGAGCCGCACCCCGATTCGCCAAGCACTTCAAGAATTAGCAAGAGACGGCTTTGTCGAATTTATTCCCCACCGGGGTTATTTTGTTCCCCGGTTATCTTTGGACGATATCCGCGAACTCTTTGAACTTCGAGAAAGCCTTGAGGGCTATGCAACGCGTTGCGCCGCGCTCCGTATCACAAAAACCGAGACTGAAAGACTGGAGGAGCTTTACCAGCTCTATGAGCGCGCCGAAGCGGTGGAAGACTGGGTCGAACTGGGCACCGAGTTTCACAACATGATTATTTCCCTTTCAGCGAATGCGCGCATGGTCGCCATTCTCGACTCTTTAAAAGCGCAAATAAGCATGACCCGGCACACCGTACTACGCAACGTCGATGAAAGGCGCAACGGAGCTCTCCAGGAGCACCGGGCAATATTGGACGCTATAAAGCAGCGTGACGCTGATAACGCTGAACTGCAGGCCAGAGTTCACGTCCGTCGATCGTATGAAGCAATGCTTCAAGGGTCTTATTTAGAGCAACGATAGAAATCGCATAGTGATCGATTAAAGGAAAAACCAAAGGAGAAAGCAATGGAGTCACAAGAGAATGGCAACAACGATAACTATATAGTCGAGCCAGAGCGCAGAACGACCGTGGTACGCGAGGTCGATGTGCTTGTTTGCGGGGGCGGGGTATCCGGGATCGGCGCAGCGCTTGGGGCCGCACGCGCAGGATCGAGAACCATGGTGATCGAACGTAGCGCTTATTTAGGAGGAGCCGCCACAGGCGTGCTTATGAATACCTGGAATGTCCCTA
>JAEWEH010000325.1 GCA_023389535.1 Pseudomonadota bacterium | reverse complement strand
CCCAGGACGCCCGGGGGTACGGGCCCATAGGCCACTTGCCCTTCGTCATTCTGGAAGATGGAAACGAACTGCTCCCAGTTGAACGCAATGCTGACGGCCTGGCGCAACTTGCGGTTCTTTTCCTGCTGTTCGGGCGTATCGCCCTGCCCCACAACCGGATCGCGCCAATTGAAGCCCATGTAGTACACCGATGCCTCGGTGGAGCTGCGCAACTGCAGGCCGCGCTCCTGATACAGCGCCGCCTTGTCGGCGGAATCGCCCGCCGCCACCCGCATGGCCACGCCATAATCGCCGCGGTCCACCTGCGGGATATCGTAATAGCCCTGCAGGAACTTGCCCATCAGCGGCACACTTTCCTTTTCCAGCGAAAATACGATGCGGTCGATGAAGGGCGTAAGCTTGCCGCAATCACTCAGCAGGCCCAGATCCCGATCGCCGGGCTCTCCTTCACAGGGATAGGGCTGCCCGCGGAAGTTGGGATTGCGCTGCAGCACATGGCGGCGGTTGACGATGGATTCAGCCAGCATGTAGGGCCCCGTGCCCACCGGCCAAGTGTTCAGCGACAGATTGTGCTCGGCCATGCCGGGCTGGTGATAGAAGCGGTCCGCCTCCCAGGGTATGGGCGCGGTGAAAGTCATGGCCAGCCAGTACTTGAACTGAGGATACTTGCCCAGCACCTGGATGCGCAAGGTATGTGCATCCAGTGCCTGCACACCATCAAAGCCTGCCTGGCGCAAATCCAGCCAGGCGCGCCGGCCCTCGCCCTGTTGCTCGCGCAACAGCTGATCCTGGCGTTTCAGCTCTTCTCCATAAGCGCGCATGCCGACGATGTGTTCCGCCATGACGCCGTATATGGGCGATACCACGCGCGGACTGGCCAGGCGCCGGAATGCGTAGACATAATCGGCGGCCTGCAGTTCGCGGGTACCGGTCTGGGCGAATGCATCGATCCCGTATTTGCCTTCGAGTTCCTGCGGCGCCAGCGGCCAGTACACATAAGAACCGTCGGGCCGGGTCGCGAAGGCGGGATGGGGCTGGAAACGTATGCCGGGCTGTATCCGGATGTCGTACACGCTGATCGCGACATCCTGGCCGGGCGCGTCCTGTGGAAGGGTATCACCATTCTTGTCCAGGTACACCGGCGGATCGATGGATGCCGCCGCCCGCGGAATCAGCTTGTAAGGACGGGCAAGATAATCGTACCCATACAAGGGCTCATAGATCGAATAAGTGAAAGGCGTTTCATCCGTGGAATAAGAGCTGGCCGGATCCAGATACTTGGGCGAACGTTGGGTGAAAGCGGTGTAAAGCACATTGTCCTGCTCGGCGCCATCAGGGTAGGGGCTATTGACCGGCGTGCGCGAGCACCCCGCCAGCACGGCCAGGCACAACAGGGCGCCCAGCCATACGATTCCGGACAGGCCGCGCCTTAACACTGTTGCTGCTGCCAGCATTGATAACGCCACACCCACGGCGGCACCGGTTCAGGCTGGCGCCAGATGCCGCGCCCAGCCCGTCTGGCCTGCTGCTCCAGCGACGGCAGCCTGGCGTCGCGCATGAATTTTCCCCGGCCCTCCATATTGGCCCATGCCATGCCGTTTTCCACCTGCTTTTGATTGGCCGTCATGCCATCCGCCAAAGGTACATCACAAATATTGCGCTCGTAGCGATCCCGTTCATAACACACCAGCACCAGGTCCTTGCCGGAAATCAGTGAGGCCAATGCGTCCCTGGAAGCCTGCGCATACGGTTGTCCGGGGCGCTCTTTATCTTTGGTGACCTCCGGCGCATCGATGCTGGCCATACGGACCCGCTGCTGGCGGCCCTGGACCAGCACATTGAAGGTGTCGCCATCCGACACGCGCACCACCCTTCCGGCCAGTTCATACTGAGCGCTGGCACCCTGGGCTGGCCCGGCGACCACATCGGGCCCCAAAGCCAGCGCGGAAAAACCGCCCGCGCCCAGCACCAGGACGGCCAGCGGCAGCCGACCCGCCCGGCCCGCCATCAAGGCCCGGACGAGTTTGCCCACCGATAAATTCAATACTCTATTCATCCTTTCCCGGCTTCGCCATGCAAGCTGTCGCCCCGGCCGCCCATCGGGCCCGGGTGGAACCGATTATAGGGTCTGCGCCCCGGCCACAATAATGGGTTAATTCCCCAAGACCGGCCGGCACGGCGATCAGCGACCGGCTATTGCGGCCAGGCACGGTCAAGCACGCTATGCAGGGCCGTCGGCGACGGCGTCGCGCCGAACACACGGCCGCCTTCGCCAAGGCGGCTATGCAGGAACGCATCGCCCAGGGCCTGGGGCGCGTGCCGGCGCAGCAAACCGGCCTGGATGAGCAATACCAGCTCTTGCGCCACAAAGCGTGCCGCGGATTCAAGGTCCGCCTGGGCGGAAGCCAGCAAGGCCAGCAGGCGCCGGGTTCTGGTTTCGAGCAAGGCTTCGCCTTGCGCGTCGCGCTCCAGGGCGCCATACAAGGCAGCCGCCAGATCGGGATGGCGCTTCAGGGCGCGCAGCACGTCCAGGCACATGATATTGCCCGAGCCTTCCCAGATCGAATTGACGGGCGCTTCGCGGTACAGACGCGCCATGGGACCATCTTCCACATAGCCGTTGCCGCCCAGGACTTCCATGCATTCGCCGCTCACCTCAATGGCGCGCTTGCAGATCCAGAACTTCGCCGCGGGCACGACGATGCGCCGATAGGCCTGGTCTTCGTCCGCCTCCCCGTCGAAGGCGCGTGCCAGGCGCAAGGCCAGTTGCGTGGCCGCCTCGCTTTCGAGCGCCAGATCCATCAGCACGCTTTGCATCAAAGGCTGCTGGATCAGCGCCTGGCCGAAGGCGATGCGATGGCGCGCATGGTGCACGGCCTGGACGACTGCCTGCCTTTGCAACGCGGCGCTGCCCAGCACACAGTCCAGGCGTGTGTAAGCAGCCATCTCCACCAAGGTGGCGATGCCCCGGCCCTCTTCCCCCACCAGCACGCCTAAGGCATCCTGGAATTCCACTTCGGCGCTGGCATTGGAACCATTGCCCAGCTTGTCTTTAAGGCGCTGTATGCGCACGCTGTTCCGGCTGCCGTCGTCCAGCCAGCGCGGCACATAAAAGCAAGAATAGGCCTCGCCATCGCGGGCGAGGACCAAGTGTGCATCCGAGGTAGGTGAAGAAAAAAACCATTTATGGCCCAGCAGCCGGTACAAGGCGCCGCGGCCAGCCTGGCCGATGGGATCGGCGCGCGTGGTGTTGCTGCGCAGGTCCGACCCGCCCTGTTTTTCCGTCATGCCCATGCCGACCATCATGGAGCTCTTTTCCGCCAGGGGCAGATCGCGCTCGTCGTACTGGGTCGAATACAGGCGTGAAGCCACGGAATCGAACCAGGATTCCCGCTGCAGGACGGGAATGGCGGCCGAAGTCATGGTCGTCGGGCACAGCGTGCCCGCTTCGACCTGGCCATGCATCAAGTAAGCCGCAGCGCGCGCTACCTGCGCGCCCGGCCCGGGCGCCGACCAAGCGCTGCTGTGCATGCCTTGCAGAAAGGCCATGCGCATCAGGCGGTGCCAGGACGGATGGAATTGCACCCGGTCCACGCGATGGCCCTGCCCATCATAGGTGATGAGTTCGGGCTTGCAACGATTCGCCTGGCGCGCCAGCGCAAAGGTCTCGCGCAGCCCCAGACGCTGGCCATAATGCTCCAGTGCTGCCGTATGTGCTTGCGCCCCTTCCCTGGCCGCACCTTCCTTCAGGGCAATATCAGTGGTGTACAGGTTGTAGTCGTCCAGCGGCGGAACCTGGTTGACGACTTCATGCGTAGCCCAGTTCATAACGCACCTCGCTTGCCGCTATGGCGGCTTAAGGGCCTGTTGACGCTATAGCCATTTGGCCTTTCTGAACTTCCAGTACAACACTGCGCAAACCGTAAAAGTGGCGCCCAGGACAGCCGGGTAGCCATAAGTCCATTGCAGCTCCGGCATGTGCTGAAAATTCATGCCATAAATACCGGCCACTGCCGTGGGCACCGCCAATATGGCCGCCCAGGCGGCCAGCTTGCGGGTCGTGTCCGTCTGCTGGGCCTGCCCTATCATCAAGCTGGCTTCAAAGGCGAAGGCCAGCGCTTCGCGCAAGCTATTGATGGATTCGACCACCCGCAGCACCCGGTCGGCGACCTCGCCAAAATAGCCGCGGCTGTCCGGGTCGATATTACGCATATCCACCCGCGACAGGCGCCGGCAGATCTCCGCCATCGGCGCGATGGCCGCGTGTATGCGCAGCAAATCGCGACGCTGGCGGTACAGGCGCCTGACATCGCTTTCGCGAAAGCCACGCAGCAGCAAGTGCTGCTCCACCCCTTCGACGATGGCCTCCAGCTTGGTGAGCGCGGCCACATAGCGATCAACCAGCAGATCCAGCAAGGCCGACGCCACGTAGTCGCTGCCGCGGCCAAGAAATTCCGGTGAGCTTTCCAGCAGCGCCCGCAGTTCCCGGTGGGTCGAGGTGGCGCCGCGCCTTATGGTCAGCAAGTAACCCTTGCCTATCAGGATCTGAGTGTCGCCGAAGCTGGGCTTCAGGTTGTCGACTTCGACGGTGATGGCCACGACCAGGGTCAGCTGCTCGAACTCGATGACCTTGGGGCGCCGGTGAGGCGAAATGATCTCCTCTATGGCGCGTTGCGAAAGCCCCAGGTCGGCGCCCAGCCTTTCCAGCAACTCCGGAGCCGGCTCCTTCAGGCCCACCCATAGCAGGCCTTGCTGGCGTGCCAGCACATTGGCCAGATCCCGGAACGCAATATCCTGAGGCGCACTGCCTTGCGGATACCAGACCGACGCAACGGCCGCCTGCTCGAAAAGCGCCTGAAGGTTCAGGTCGCCAGCGGCTTCTATGTCTTCGTCCTTGCCGGTTTCAGTGCCACCCATATGCGCCGCGCCCTTGTATATGGCCTGCCATCAGCCCCGCAGTAAGTAGAAACCCATCATATCACCCAGGCTGCTAAAGTAGAGGCTGACCGCCGCAGCCATTTCAGGGCGGCGCTTGCACCAGACAGAGCCCATCATGATACGAGACCCAGAAACCCAAACACTGCTGGAAGAAGGCGTACGCCGCTTTGTGCAGGAAGCCCTGATTCCGCGCGAAGAGGAAGTGGCGGAAACCGATCGCATTCCGGACGACATCGTGGCCCAGATGAAAGAGCTGGGGCTGTTTGGCATGTCGCTGCCCGAAGAGTATGGCGGGCTGGGCGTGACCATGGAAGAAGAGGTGCGCATCGCCTTTGAACTGGGCCAGGCATCGCCCGCTTTCCGCTCGCTGATCGGCACCAACAATGGCATAGGGGCCATGGGCATCTACCTGGATGGCACCGAGGCGCAGAAGCAGGCCTACCTGCCGCGCCTGGCCAGCGGCGAGCTTATCGGTTCCTTCGCACTGACGGAACCGGACGCGGGATCGGACGCCGCATCGCTCAAGACCAGCGCCCGACGCGATGGCGACCACTATGTCCTGAACGGCACCAAGCGTTTCATCACCAATGCGCCCGAAGCGGGTGTCTTCACAGTCATGGCGCGTACGGACCCGGATATCAAAGGCGGCGCGGGTATTTCGGCCTTTATCGTGGATGCCGGCACGCCGGGCTTGTCGCTGGGCAAGCTGGACAAGAAAATGGGCCAGCGCGGCGCGCATACCTGCGATGTGATCTTCGATGATTGCCGGGTACCGGCCGACCACCTGATCGGCGGCCATGAAGGCCAGGGTTTCAAAACCGCCATGAAGGTGCTGGACAAGGGGCGACTGCACATTGCTGCCGTTGCCGTGGGAGCGGCCAAACGCATGCTGCGCGATGCGCTGGATTACGCCATGACGCGCAAGCAGTTCGGGCAGGCTATCGCCCAGTTTCAGCTGGTGCAAGCCATGCTGGCCGACTCCAAAACGGAACTGTACGCCGCGGAATGCATGGTGCTCGATGCCGCGCGCAAGCGTGACGATGGCCAGGATGTATCCATCGAAGCATCCTGTGCCAAGTATTTTGCCACCGAGATGTGCGGACGGGTGGCCGACCGCGCCGTGCAGATACACGGCGGATCAGGCTACGTCAGCGACTACGCGGTGGAACGCTTTTATCGCGATGTGCGGCTATTCCGGCTCTACGAAGGCACGTCGCAAATTCAGCAAATCATTATTGCGCGGGGCCTGGCTCGCGGCGAAGGGACCCGATAATGCACGAGCGCAGGTTGATCGCCATCGGCGCTGTGCTGATGATGGCGGGGGTCGGCGCAGGGGCATTCGGCGCCCATGGCCTGAAGCGCCTTATCGAGCCGGATATGCTGGCTGTATGGCAGACCGCTGTGCTGTACCAGCTGGTGCACGCGCTGGGCATGTTGCTGGCCGCCCTCTTGGCGGCGCACTATTCGATTTCTTTGTTCAGGCGCGCCGGCGCCGTCATGCTGGCGGGCATCGTCATTTTCAGCGGCAGCCTGTATGTGCTGGTGTTGTCGGACATCAGGTGGCTGGGGGCCATCACGCCGATAGGCGGCGTGGCTTTCATCATTGCTTGGGCCATGGTCGCGGTTGCCGCGTGGCGATTGGGCGGCCGGGCAAAAAAATAGCAAAACTACATAACCGATCTGGAACTTCACAACGTTGTCATGCCAGAGGCGTCCTTAACAGGCCCTGATTGTGCACATCCGGGGTAGCGCTTGCTGGCGGCCATGCTCCGGAATGGCTAGCAGGCCAGGTCTTTCGTGCAGAACGGCAGCGTGTTCGAAATCTAGCCACACGCAGCTATCCATTGCTATATTTATGTAGTTTTACTACAATCTAGCGGCATCGGACTACTACTTGATAGAGGAGTTGTTCTTGGCCATCCACACCATTGTCGAAGCCGTCACCGCCCGCATCACCCAACGAAGCGCCGACACGCGCATCCGCTACCTGGCACGCAGCCGCGCCGCCTATGGCAAAAAGGTGGAACGCAGCCACTTGCCCTGCGCCAATCTGGCCCATGCTTATGCCGCGATGCCGGACGGCGAGAAACAACGCCTTCGGGGCATGTCCCGCCCCAACTTGGCCATCGTCTCATCCTATAACGACATGTTGTCGGCCCATCAGCCACTGGCCGCCTACCCTGCCTGGATCAAGCAGGCCGCATTCGCCGCAGGCGCCACCGCCCAGTTCGCGGGCGGCGTGCCCGCCATGTGCGACGGCGTGACGCAGGGCCAGACCGGCATGGAGCTGAGCCTGTTTTCACGCGATGTCATCGCCATGTCCACCGCCGTCGCGCTCAGCCACCAGATGTTCGATGCCGCCGTCTATCTCGGTGTCTGCGACAAGATCGTCCCTGGCATGCTGATCGGCGCGCTCAGCTTCGGCCACCTGCCTGCCGTGTTTATTCCGGCCGGGCCCATGACCACCGGCATCCCGAACAGTGAAAAAGCACAGGTCCGGCAATTGTTCGCACAGGGCAAGGTCGGACGCGACGCATTGCTGGAGTCCGAGTCCCGCTCTTATCATGGGCCCGGCACCTGTACCTTCTACGGCACGGCCAACTCGAATCAGATGCTGATGGAGATCATGGGCCTGCATCTGCCAGGCAGCGCCTTCGTGCCGCCCAATACACCTTTGCGCCAGGCCTTGACGCATGCGGCCGCGCAGCGCGCGCTGCAGCTGGGCGCCCAAGGCGATGAGTTCACGCCCATCGCCGAAGTCGTTTCAGAACAAGCCATCGTCAATGGCATCGTCGGCTTGCTGGCGACAGGCGGATCCACGAATCACACCCTGCATCTGGTGGCCGTCGCGCGCGCGGCAGGCATCATCATCGACTGGAACGATTTTTCGGATCTGTCGGCGCATGTTCCGCTGCTGACGCGCGTTTACCCGAACGGCGTGGCCGACATCAACCACTTTCACGCCGCAGGCGGCATCGGCCTGGTAATCGCCGAATTGCTGGACGCGGGCCTGCTGCATGCCGATGTGCGCACCGTGGCCGGCCATGGGCTGCGCCATTACACCCGCGAACCGTGGCTGGACGAAGGCAGGCTGTCCTGGCGGCCGGTGACCCCGCGCTCCCTGGACACAGCCATCATCCGGCCGGTGGAACAGCCCTTCAGTCCTGATGGCGGATTAAAACTGCTGAGCGGCGACCTGGGTCGCGCCATCATCAAAGTATCGGCGGTGCAACCCGAGCACCGGGTGGTGCAGGCGCCGGCCGCCGTCTTCGACAGCCAGGAAGCCTTGCTGCAGGCCTATCAAGATGGCCTGCTCGCGCGGGATGTCGTGGTCGTGGTCCGCTTCCAGGGACCCCGGGCCAACGGCATGCCCGAACTGCATAAACTGACACCAGTGCTTGCCGTGCTGCAGGACCAGGGCCACAGGATTGCATTGGTCACCGACGGCCGCATGTCCGGCGCCTCAGGCAAGGTGCCGGCCGCCATACACCTCAGCCCTGAAGCCTTGGGCGGCGGCCCGCTGTCCCGCATCCGGGACGGCGATATACTGCGACTCGATGCCGATCAAGGCGAGCTATCCGTCATTGCGCCCTCCAACTGGGCACAGCGTGATCCGGCAAACCCCGATTTGGACGCTCACCAGGCTGGCTACGGGCGAGAATTGTTTACGGCTTTTCGCAATCACGCCGACCCCGCCGAGGCTGGCGCCTGTTCATTTGGCTACCCCGTCTGAGCCCCCCGGAGATATTCATGAACGCTTACGAGTTATTGGAACAGAGCCCGGTGATGCCGGTCATCGTCATTAAAAATCTGAACACAGCAGTAGACCTGGCCCGCGCGCTGGTCGAGGGCGGCGTACGCAGCCTGGAGATCACCTTGCGCTCGGACGCAGCCCTGCAAGCGATACGGCTCATCCGCCGCGAAGTGCCGGAGGCGCTGGTGGGTGTGGGCACGGTGCGCAC
>JAEWEH010000239.1 GCA_023389535.1 Pseudomonadota bacterium | reverse complement strand
TTTCGATCCTGTGCACCTGGATGTGGTGCAGCAGCGCAGCGGCCTGGACCTGCCCACGCTGACCGGCGGCCTGCTGGAACTGGAACTGTCGGACCGCGTTACCCGCCATGGCGACGGGCGCTTCCAGCGCCGCCACCATAAAGACGGTTAACGGGATATATTACGCATGAGGCCGCTACCGATTCAGATGCAGCATACCTTCGCCGGCCGCACATCGCTGAACAAATATCGAGGAACCACCCATGTCTTTGCCGAATAAAGTCAAGATCGTCGAAGTGTCCCCGCGCGACGGCTTGCAGAACGAAAAACAATTCATCGACACGGCGATCAAGATAGAACTGGTTAACCGCCTTACCGAGGCCGGCTTTCCCAACATCGAGGCGGCCTCCTTCGTGTCGCCCAAATGGGTGCCGCAGATGGCCGATGGCGCTGAAGTCATGGCTGGCATCGCGCGCCGCCCGGGCACCATTTATTCGGCCTTGACGCCCAACCTGCGCGGCTTTGAAGCCGCCTTGGCCGCCCGCGCCGACGAAGTGGTGATCTTCGGCGCCGCCAGCGAAGCCTTTTCCCAGCGCAATATCAATTGCTCCATCGCCGAGTCCCTCGACCGCTTTGAACCGGTGGCCCAGGCAGCGAAAGCGGCCGGCCTGCGTTTGCGCGGCAGCATCAGCTGTGCCTTGGGCTGCCCCTACCAGGGCGAAGTACCCATCGCCTCGGTGGTCGATGTCGCCCAGCGCATGCTGGCGCTGGGTTGCGATGAAATCGACGTGGCCGACACCATAGGCGTAGGCACGGCCACGCGGGTCGGACAAGTCATGCGCGCTGTTACCCAGGTTGTGGACCCGGCCCGCATCTCCGGGCATTTTCACGACACTTACGGCCAGTCCCTGGCAAATATCTATGCGGCGCTGGAAGCCGGCATCTCCATTTTCCATTCCTCGGCGGCCGGCATCGGCGGTTGCCCCTATGCCAAAGGGGCCACGGGCAATGTCGCGACCGAAGACGTCCTGTACATGATGCGCGGCCTGGATATAGAAACCGGCATCGACCTGGACGCGGTAGTGGACATCGGGCTGTGGATGTCGGGCCAGATCGGCCGCAACTCTTCCAGCCGCGCGGGCAATGCCCTGGCGGCCCGCCGGGCAGCCTAGGCTTCCCCGCGCAATGGCTTTCGCGTCCTTGGGCCCCAGCCCCGAAGAACACGCCGCACTGCTTCAGGAACTCGGCCCCCTGCCCTTGAAGGGCATGGCCTGGCCTATGTGGATCAAAGTGCTGGCCTGTGCCATTCTGCTTTTCATTGCCGTGCTGATCGCCCGAACGGCAGCGGGCCCGGTCGGGCAGAACATCAGCCCCATGGTGGCCGGCAGCATCCTGCTGTGCTTTGCCGCCCTGGTGGTGCTGGCACGCTACATGGTGGTGTCGGAAACTTCCATCACCACGACCGGCATACACCAGACTTGGCTGGGCCGGCGCGAAGTCGCCTGGAAGGACATCCAGTTCGTCAAATTCATTCCCCTGCTGGCGTCCAAGCGCCTGATCTGCTTTACGACCCGCGGAAGGCCGGTCGTGTTCCAGGCAGGTACCCGCGAACTGGAAATCGCCTTTGCACGCATCGCATTGGTTTATCGGCGGCGCAGGTAACTAAGGCGTCCCTGTCGCCGCCCGGCCATCCCTACCTAATCGGCAAGGCATACATCAGGCCGCCTTTGGTCCACTGCGCATTCAAGCCGCGCTGTATCTTCAGCGGGCTGTCCTGACCCACATTGCGCTCAAAGCTTTCGCCATAGTTGCCGACTTGCTTGATGATGTTGTAGGCCCATTTTTCGTCGACGCCCATGTTCTTGCCGGCGCCGGCGGTCACACCCAGCAAGCGCTGCACGTTGGGGTTGGTGCTTTTCAGCTGTTCGTCGACGTTGGACGAATCCACGCCCAGTTCTTCTGCGCCGACCATGGCGTGCAAAGTCCATTTCACGATGTTCAGCCACTGGTCGTCGCCTTGCCTGACGAAGGGACCCAGAGGTTCCTTGGAAATGATTTCCGGCAACACTTGGTAATCGTCGGGGTTGGACAGCTTGGAGATGCGTATGGATGCCAGGCCGGAAGCATCGGTGGTGAAGACATCGCAGCGCCCCGCCGCGAAGGCGTTGACGACTTCGTTGAATTGCTCGATGACGACGGGCTTGTATTCCACCTGGTTGGCGCGCGCCCAGTCAGCCATGTTGTTCTCGTTCGAGGTGCCGGTCTGCATGCAGACGCTGGCCCCATTCAGTTCCTTGGCGCTTTTCACGCCCAGCGACCTGGGTACCAGGAAGCCTTGGCCGTCGTAGAAGTTGACGCCGGCGGAAATCACGCCCAGTGCCGTATCGCGTTGCTGCGTGACGGTGGTGTTGCGGGCCAGCAGATCGATCTCGCCCGATTGCAGGGCAGTGAAGCGCTGTTGCGAATTGAGCGGGACGGCCTTGAACTTATTGGCGTCGCCCAGTACGGCGGCGGCGACGGCGCGGCATACGTCAACGTCCAGGCCCTGCCAAACGCCTTTCGCATCCGGCGCGGAGAAGCCCGCAAAGCCGGTCGTGACCCCGCAATGAACTTCGCCGCGTTTCTTGACGATATCCAGGGTGGCGGCCTGGGCGGCCGAGGCGGCCAGCAACACGGCAGCGCCCAAGGCATACTTGAATTTGCGCATAAGAATTCCCCTTTTGAGTAACAACGAGTGCTTTGCCGCATCTTACTGCAATCGATGTATAGGGAGATGCCATAAGCTTATCGCCCGCCACTATTCATAAGTCCGCAGGTCGTCGATGACTTTGCCGTCATTGGGCAAGCTGCCGGGCGCCACGGGCTGGATTTCGGCGCGCAGCTTGGTCAGCTCCCTGACTGAGTCGGCCAGCCGCTCCATGGATTCGGGCGTGGGCTCGGCAAGCTCCGCCTGCAGCACCATGACATCGCTGCCGACTGTCCCGCTGACCACAAGCCTGGCCTTGCGGACTTCCGGGTGGCGCTTGAGCACA
>JAEWEH010000227.1 GCA_023389535.1 Pseudomonadota bacterium | reverse complement strand
GTCCCGGCCTTGTGCAATGCCATGACCTCGCCCTATCTGTGGGTGCTGGCCTTGATCGGGCTGGTGCCGGCCACCATCTGGTGGGACAACGCCTGGGCATTATGTGCCAGCATCGTGGTGTTCTCCTTGGCCTACCTATGGCTGTATTCGCGCCTGGTGTCGTGGCGCAGGCCTTCGTGGCTGCTGCTGCCATCGCTGGGCCGCGGCCATCGCCGCAAATAGCCTTCTTATAATATTCACCTTCTTCTTTTTAGCGCATAGCGTGGGAGATTCAACTTGCAAATTCAAGATGTGAAACTGGCGATAGTGGGATTGGGCTATGTGGGCCTGCCCCTGGCGGTCGAGTTCGGCAAAAAGCGGCCGGTATTGGGCTTTGACATCAACGCGCGCCGCATCGCAGAGCTGAAGGACGGCAAGGACCATACCCTGGAAGTCGAGCCTGAAGAGCTCGCGCAGGCCAGCCAGTTGGAATTCAGCCACGAGGCGGAACACCTGGCGCGCGCGAATGTGTTCATCGTGACCGTGCCTACGCCTATCGACGAATACAAGCAGCCGGACCTGACTCCCCTGATCCGGGCCAGTGAAACGATAGGCAAGGTGCTCAAGCGCGGCGATATCGTCATATACGAATCCACCGTCTATCCCGGCGCCACCGAAGAGGACTGCGTGCCGGTACTGGAACGCATGTCGGGCCTGCGGTTCAATGAAGATTTCTACGCGGGCTACAGTCCCGAGCGCATCAACCCGGGCGACAAGACGCACCGGGTGTCGTCCATCAAGAAGGTGACGGCCGGTTCTACGCCGGAAACCGCCGATCTTGTGGATGAGCTCTATGGGCAGATCATCGTGGCGGGCACGCACAAGGCGCCCTCCATCCGTGTGGCAGAGGCCGCCAAAGTCATCGAAAATACGCAGCGCGACGTCAATATCGCCCTGATCAACGAGCTGGCCCTGATCTTCAACAAAATGGGCATCGATACGCAGGCAGTGCTGGAAGCGGCCGGCACGAAATGGAATTTCCTGCCCTTCCGGCCCGGGCTGGTGGGTGGCCACTGCATCGGCGTGGATCCCTATTACCTGACGCACAAGGCGCAGTCCATCGGTTATCACCCCGAAATCATCCTGGCCGGCCGGCGCTTGAATGATTCCATGGGCGGTTATGTGGTGTCGCAGCTGGTCAAGTGCATGACCAAGCGCCGCATCCAGGTGCAGGGCTCCAAGGTGCTGGTCATGGGCCTGACCTTCAAGGAAAACTGCCCG
The DNA here is from genome assembly GCA_023389535.1 of Pseudomonadota bacterium. Taxonomy (GTDB): domain Bacteria; phylum Pseudomonadota; class Gammaproteobacteria; order Burkholderiales; family Burkholderiaceae_B; genus UBA6240. The sequence continues at coordinate 5,298 of JAEWEH010000227.1, read as the reverse complement.
GACCTGCGCAATACGCGGGTAGTGGACATCGTGCGCGAACTGGGCGAATACAACATCGATGTGGATGTATACGATCCCTGGGTCGATTCCCAGGAAGCGGTGCACGAATACGGCATAGAGCCTACGGCCGCCCCGGCCCAAGGCGTCTACGATGCCATCATCCTGGCCGTTTCGCACCATCAATTCGTCGAGATGGGCGCGACCGCCATACACGCGCTGGGCAAGGCCGAGCACGTTCTTTATGATTTGAAGTACGTGCTGCCTGCCAGCGAATCCGACCTGCGTCTGTAGACAGGTGGACGGAGTCGAAGTTTCAAAGATGGAAGGTCAACTATGAGCACTCGCTATCAGGAAGTTACCACCAGCCTGCAGGCCGACCCCAAGACTTGGCTGGTCACGGGCTGCGCTGGTTTCATTGGGTCCAATCTGCTGGAAACCTTGCTCGTCATGGGGCAGAAGGTCGTCGGACTGGACAATTTTTCAACCGGACACCAGTACAACCTGGATGAAGTGCAGAAATCCGTCGGGCTGCACTGGTCCAATTTCAGCTTTATCGAAGGGGATATCCGCGACCTGGACACCTGCCGCAAGGCGGTCAACGGGGTGGACCATGTCCTGCATCAGGCGGCCCTGGGTTCCGTGCCTCGTTCGCTGAACGACCCGATCACCAGCAATGCCGTGAATGTGGACGGCTTCCTGAATATGCTGGTCGCGTCCCGTGACGAAAAAGTACAGTCCTTCGTCTACGCGGCATCCAGCTCCACCTATGGCGACCACGAGGCCCTGCCCAAGGTGGAAGACCGCATAGGCCGGCCATTGTCGCCGTATGCGGTCACCAAATACGTGAACGAACTTTACGCAGACGTCTTTGCCCGCGCATACGGCTTTGGCAGCATAGGCCTGCGCTACTTCAATGTGTTTGGCAAGCGGCAAGATCCCAACGGCGCCTACGCCGCGGTCATACCGAAGTGGATAGCGGCCATGATACGGGGCGAAGATGTCGTTGTGAATGGCGACGGCGAGACCAGCCGCGATTTCTGCTTTATCGAAAACGTGGTGCAGGCAAACCTGCTGGCGGCGCTGGCGCAACCGACAGGCGTCAACCAGGTCTACAACGTGGCCTACAACGCGCGCACCAGCCTGAACGAATTGTTCGACTACCTGGCGCAGGCGCTGGGCAACAACGGCATCGTCTACGACAAGCAACCCATACACGGCGATTTCCGCGCTGGCGATGTGCGCCATTCGCAGGCGGACATCAGCAAGGCCAAGGAACTGCTGGGCTACGAGCCGCTGCACAATGTCGTGCAGGGGCTGGAAGTCTCCATGCCCTGGTATACGCAGTTCTTGCGTTGATTTGAAAGCCCTGAAAGAACGGCTGTCCGGCCTGCATTCTGATCATCGTCGCATCGCCCAGGGGGCGATGCGCGTGGCCTTCTTTCTGCTGTTGGGCAAGGCCGCTGGCGCCTTCAAAGAGATGGCCGTCGCCTATCGCTATGGCGTCAGCGATGCGGTGGATGCCTATCAGTTCACCATGACCATGGCCAACTGGCTGCCCATCACGGTGGTGGGGGCGCTGTCAGTGGTGCTGATACCGGTATTGGTGCGCACCCGCCGGGAAGACCGCGCCAGCCGTGCGCGTTTCCTGGGCGAACTGCAAGGCTGGATGCTTGCCGTGGGCGCGGCCATCGCGGTGTTTATTTATATCGCGTGGCCATGGGTGCTTGAACTCGCAGGGCAGGGCCTGTCTCCCGACGTGCGGCGCATGAGCACGGAACTGACCTTCGCCTTCGCTCCGGCGGCGCTGCTGACTTTGATGACGGGCATCAGCGCGGCGCGGCTGCGCGCGCATGAACGGCATATCAATACCTTGCTTGACAGCGTGCCGGCGGTGACCATTCTGGTGTGGGTCCTGCTGGCCACCACGGTCACCGGCAAGGATGTGGGGCCGCTGCTTTGGGGCACATTGGTCGGCTATGCGATTCAGTCGGCCTGGCTGCTGTGGCTGGCCGCCAAGGCGGATGGCATGTGGGGGCGGCCCCGGCTAAGCCTGCGGGCCCATCAATGGCCGGACCTGGTGAAGGCGGCAGGGGTCATGCTGATTGGCCAGGTGGCCATGAGCTTCGTCGGCCCCATAGACCAGTACACCGCCGCCAATCTGGGCGCCAACGCCAACGCCACACTGGGTTACGCGGCACGCCTGCTGTCCCTGCTGCTGGGCGTCGGTGCGGCGTCAGTGGGGCGGGCGGCCTTGCCGGTACTGGCCGATATCCAAAGCCGCGGCGATGCCGAACGGGCGCGCGCCACCGCATTGAAATGGTCGGCCTTGATGCTGGCGGCGGGCGCTGGTGTGACCGCCGTGGGGTGGCTGCTGGCGCCCTGGGGTGTCGGCCTGCTTTTTGAACGCGGCGCCTTCACGGCACAGGATACGGTGGCGGTCGCCGAAGTCGTCCGCTGGGGTTTGCTGCAGCTGCCTTTCTATTTCGGCGTGCTGATCCTGGTGCAATTGCTGGCCAGCCAGAATCGCTATCGCATCATGGCGGCCATCGCGGTCGCCAATTTTGCCGTCAAGGCGGTAATGAACCAGGTGCTGGCTCCGGTCATGGGGCCTGCGGGCATCATGCTGGCGACCAGCCTGATGTATGTTTTGTCCTACGCATGTTATGTCGCCGTGGCCTTGCGGGCATTGCCGCCGCGTCCGCCCGCGCCGGCTGCCGGATAAGCCCCGCCGGCACATCCTCCTTCGAGAATACAGGTATTGCTTTGAATCATTCATCCCTTCAGCCTCATTTGCTGATCGTCATTCATTCATTGAGCGGCGGCGGCGCGGAGCGTGTGGCGGTGGACCTTGGCGCTTATTGGATAGGCTGCGGCTACAAGGTGACCCTGGTGACGCAGTCCAGCCCGGATACCGACGCCTATCCCTTGCATACGCAAATCAAGCGCTATGCACTGGGTATGGCGGGCGCCAGCGCGGGCCGCGTCAGCGCGGCCCTGGCCAACCTAAGGCGGGTCTGGACATTGCGCCGCATCATCAAGCGCGAGCGGCCCACCATCGTACTGGGCATGATGACCACGGCATCGGTGCTGGCCATCGCGGCCGCCCGCAAGCTGCCATGCCGCGTGATTGCCACCGAGCACACCCACCCGCCTTCTCAGGAACTGCCGGAAATGTGGCTGCGTTTGCGGCGCTGGGCCTACCCGCAGGCAGCCGCCGTCGTGGCGTTGACCTCGGGCACCGCAGCGTGGCTGGAAGCGCATGTCCCGGGGTCCCGGGTGACGGTCATCCCCAACGCGGTACGCTGGCCGCTGGTGGCCAGCGAGCCTGTATTGAGCCCGCCTTCACGCGCGGGGCGCTATCGCATGCTGGCAGTCGGACGCCTGCATCCGCACAAGGGCTTTGATCTTTTGATCAGCGCGTTTCAGGAACTGGCGCGACACTTTCCCGACTGGGACCTGGTGATACTGGGCGAGGGAGCAAGCCGCGACGAACTGCAGCAGCAGATCGACGAGGCGGGCTTGAGCGATCGCATCACCATGCCCGGCAGGGCCGGAAATATTGGCGACTGGTACGTACAATCCGATATGTATGTGCTCAGTTCGCGGGTCGAGGGCTTGTCCAATACCTTGCTGGAAGCCATGGCCAGTGGTCTGGCGCCGGTGGCTTTCGATTGCGAAACGGGGCCGCGAGAAATTGTGCGTCATGAAATCGATGGCGTCCTGGTGGCGCCTGCGGGCGAGCACGAGGCGCTGGCCGCCCACTTGTCCAATCTGATGGCGCATCCAGAGCTGCGCGAGGCCTATGCGCGGCGGGCGGTGGATGTGCGCGATAGGTTCTCCACGGCCAGGATCATGGCTTTGTGGGGCCATTTGTTTGAAGAGCGTTGACGACCGGTACGATTGCAAATCCGGAACCAGCGACCGCCATGCGCCCGGGTTTATTTTCGAAGCTGAACTGCGACAATGAAGTGCCGCCATGGATGGCGGTGGCTGGCGCGCCGCCGGCGCATTTGCAACAAGCGAGCTGACTATGTGTGGAATCGTGGGGATATGGGGCGGCTTGCCCGACAAAAAAGCCAGCATTATGACCGGCTGCCAACGCATGCGGCACCGCGGGCCGGATAGCGACGGCTATTGGGAAGACGAAGGCGCCGGCCTGGCGCTGGGCCACGTGCGCCTGGCCATCATCGACCTGACTGCGGCAGGCCACCAGCCCATGGTGTCTGCCTGCGGGCGCTATGTCCTGGTGTTGAATGGCGAGATCTACAACCATCTCGACATGCGCGCATCGCTGGAATCACAAGGGCAGGCGCCTTCCTGGCGCGGTCATTCCGATACCGAGACCATATTGGCCGGCTTTGCCGCCTGGGGTGTCGAGGCCACGTTGAAGGCGGCGGCAGGCATGTTCGCCATGGCCTTGTGGGACCGGCAGGACCGCCAGCTGACATTGATGCGCGACCGCCTGGGCGAGAAACCGCTGTATATGGGCTATGTTGGTGGAAATTTTGTTTTCGCCTCCGAACTGAGCGGCCTGGCGGACATCCCGGGGTTTGGCGGCGATCTGGATCGCAGGGCGCTGTCGCTGCTTTTGCGGCACAACTATATTCCCGCGCCATACAGCATCTATAAGGCCATAGGCAAGTTGCTGCCGGGTAGATGGGCGACCTTGTCCGAGGCGCAGTTGCGGCAGAAGGCGCAGCCGACGATGCAGACGTATTGGTCCGTAGGCGATGCGCGGCAAGTGGCGGGTGGCGAGGCATTATCCTTCTCCAGCGACGCCGCGGCGGTGGACGCGCTGGAAACCGTACTGGGCGCTGCGGTGCAAGGCCAGATGATCTCGGACGTCGATCTGGGGGCTTTCCTGTCGGGCGGCATTGACTCATCGACGATTGTGGCGCTGATGCAGAAGTTCAGTGCCCAGCCGGTCAGGACCTTCTCCATCGGTTTTGAGGATCCGGCCTTTAACGAGGCGGAACATGCGAAAGCCGTCGCCGGGCATTTGGGCACGCAGCATACCGAGCTCTATGTCAGCGATGCCGATGCCTTGGCGGTCGTGCCGCAGTTGGCCTCGATGTATGACGAGCCGTTTGCGGACTCCTCGCAAGTACCCACGGCGCTGGTCACGCGGATGGCGCGCCAGCATGTCACGGTGGCGCTGTCCGGGGACGGCGGCGATGAGCTGTTCGGCGGATATTCGCGCTATTTCCGGGTGCGCCGCTGGTGGGGGCAGCGTGAATCGGTGCCTGGCTTGCTGCGTCCGCCGCTTGCCGCCCTGGCCCGAGCGGGCGCCGGAGTATT
>JAEWEH010000192.1 GCA_023389535.1 Pseudomonadota bacterium | reverse complement strand
GCCTACGTACGCTTTGGCGAAATCGCCGGTTCGCATGAAGATATCCTGACCCTTCCTGACCATCGCTCCGAATTCGTCATCCGGTATGGTGGTTGCATCCGGAGGCGTGAAGCGGGGTTCCTTATTGGCAGACTGCAGGGTCGGTGTGCCGCTTTCCGGTGCGGGTGGCTCGGGTTGCGCGTACGCCGCGATGCTTGCGGTCACCAGGCTCGATAGCAAAACTGCTTTAATAGGTCGCATGGGGGTCACCGCCATCATTTTGCTCCTTGTGAGGCCTTGGCCGCCTTAGTGCTGGCCGTGTCACCCGGCAACCCAGCGAAATAGGTGGCGACCGCCCCTATCTGGGCATCGCTCATTCGCTGCGCAATATCGCCCATAAGGGACAACGGCCCTGCTGGCCGCTTGTCGCTTTTCCAGTCCGTGAGCTGTTGCTTCAAGTAGTTGGCGGGAAGACCGGCCAATGCCGGGAAGCTATCACCGACCCCGACTCCGCCAGGGCCGTGGCATTGGATGCAGGCCGGTATGTTGTTATTCCAATCACCTCGATTGGCGAGCCAGGCGCCGGCGGCCGCTTTTTCGGGATAAGTCTCGAGCATATTGCTCAACGCCTTGGCGTCGAAAGGTTTGGGCAACTGAGAGAAATAAGCGGCTACCGCTTCAATCTGCTGCGAGTTCATCGCTTTGGCAATAGGTTGCATGACGGGATTGTGCCGTGTATCAGACGCGAAATGCTGAAGTTGCTCCGTAAGATAACTGGCGCCTTGGCCGGCCAGATAGGGAAAGCCGGCGGCAGCCATGCCTTCCCCATGCGCGCCGTGGCAGCTTGCACAGGCGGCGATGCCATCGGCCCCTTTCGTGGCCAGTTCACGTCCCTCGTCAACCGGGGCAGCCCATGCTGGCAGTACCACAAAGGCCATGCCCATGAGCAGTACCCTTGTGATATTCGAGCTAGGTAACGCCTTCTTGATAAAGTTCAGCATAGGGCCTCCGCCATAGATCGATCACGGCCGCCACAATCGGGACCCAAACGACCGTGGGCCCAGCAAGTTCTATGCCAAATGATCCTTATCACGATGCGCCGGCGCGTCGCGCAACAGCGTGCAGACAGCGACCTGGTTTCAACCCAAAGAATCCGTAATCGGGCGTATGGCCGCTGCGCATTCATGCAGTGCGGGCAGGATGCGCTGCTCGATCTCCTGCAATGACCAAGGCTCCCCAATCGACGTAACGTTCAACCCAGCCGAACTGAGACCGGAGGGATGAGGCAGGGCGATCGCTACGCCGAACAAGCCGTTGACCAGTTCCGAATTCACGAAGCTCCACCCTTGTTCGCGAACATGCTTGAGCTCGCGCGTCAGGTTCTCGCGTTCGGTGAGGGTATGCGACGAGATTCGGTGGATGGACCCTTGTGGCAGATGTTGCGCCAATTGCGCCGCAGGCAGTTGCGCCAATAACACACGCCCCAGCGAATGCGCATACGCGGGCAGCCTGTCGCCAGCACGCAAGTCCAGCTTGATGGGGCGGTCGGCTTCTACCCGCTCTACGAAAAGCACATCGGGGCCCGCAAGCACGCCAATGGCGGCCGCCACGCCCAGTTCGCGCGAAAGTTGATGGAGGTGGGGCTTGACGGATCCCGCTACGCCCAGCGAGCGAAAGTATCGATAACCCAGGTCGATCGCTTTGGGGGCCAGGGAAAAATACCGGTCCTGTTGCTCCATGTAGCCCAGCGCAGTCAGGGTCAGGACGATGCGACGCGCGGCCGACCGCGTCATGCCAAGCAATTCCGCTGCGGACTGGATGGTGACACTGCGAGTCTGTTCATCGAACGCCTCAATGAGGCGAAGGCCGTTGGCGAGCGCGTCCAAAAACTCCTTTTTGTTATCAATATCTTCCATGTAGTTCCTGCTCTGTTGTTCATGATTTGCCTTCGCAGTGTAGGGCCTGTCGACGCTAAAACGGTCTTCCGCATGAGCGCGCGTCGCCAGACCCTAAGCCAAGGGATGCTCTCCATTCCCAGTTGACAAGCCTATCTTAAATCGATTAGCTTTGATGGCGAACAAATGTTCGCTAGATATTTTTAAGGAGACATTGATGCAAATCACGGCCCTGTCCCCGCGATTTGGTATCGCGATCGAAGGCGTCGACCTCAACCAAGCCATGAGTGACGATGAGTTCGCGCATATCCACCATCTATTCGTGGATAACAAACTGGTGTGCTTCAAAGGCCAGTCACTATCCGCTTCCGGACAAATTGAATTCAGCAAGCGCTTCGGACCGCTGGAGATTCACCTGTTGACGCAGTACAACCACCCGGATCATCCCGAGATTTTCCGCTTGTCCAACCGTGTCGTGGACGGCAAGCCGCAGGGAATCTCGGATGGCGGGTCATATTGGCATTCGGATTTCGCCTTTCAGGAACATCCAGCGAAGGCCACCATATTGAATGCACTGGAAATTCCGCCCGAAGGCGGCGATACCTTGTTTGTCGATATGGAAGCGGCCTACGAGGCCTTGTCGCCGGAATGGAAAGCGCGCCTGCAGGGCTTGCGCGCGGTGCATCGCTATCGCCGCAACAAATCTGCCGATGGCCAGAGCACCAAGGTCGAGCTCAACGAATCGCAGAAGGCGCAAACACCTGATGTCGTGCACCCATTGATCCGCACCAACCCTGATACCGGGCGTAAAGCCATCTTCGCCCATAAAGGCATGACGGCGGAAATTGTGGGCTTGTCGGCGCAGGAAAGCGATGAGATCCTGAACTTTCTGTTTGAGCATACGATACAGCCGGAGTTTCGCTACGATTTCCGCTGGAGCCCCGGCGATGTGGTGATGTGGGACAACCGCTCGACCATGCATAGCGCCACGACGCGCAACCTGCCGGCAGGCCAATACCGGTCGCTGTACCGCACCACCGTCCGCGGCGAGCGTCCGGTATAAACGAAACGCCAACAGTGACAACCATGTCCGACACATGCCAGCCCGATAGCGTTGAGTGCGCCAAGGCCTACATAGACGATTTCCGGCTGGCCGATGGCAGGGTGGTAAAGCTCGCACTGGCCTACACGCGGACCGGGCCTCGTGATGCCCCAAGCTACGTGATATTGCACGGATACACGGGCAGCCATCACGCGCTGGATCCGGCAGCCGGGGTGTCCGACGCCGGCTGGGCCAGTTCGTGGGCCGGCCCCGGGCGATGCCTGGATACCCGCAAGGTCCAGGTCATTACGGTGAACCTGCCGGGATCCGCATACGGTTCGTCGTGGGACGGCGATGCACAAGGCTACGCGTCGGTGCGCGGCATGGCTGCCGCCATTGACACGTTAGCCGAACAGTTGGGCATTGCCGCCGTCAAGGGCGTCATCGGATATTCCTTCGGGGGCTATGTCGCCATGCAGCTCAAGGCGGACTACCCTTATCGTTTTGGCCGGGTACTGGCTTTATGCAGTGCATGGAAAGGCCGGGGCCGGGTCAGTGAACTGCAAGCGCTAAAAGCGCTGGACACCGCGGCGTCACGCCGGGACTATCGCGAGGATGTGCTGCTGCGTTCGGGGCTGCGCGAACTGATCGCGATGCAAGGTCCAACAGCGCAGCAGCGTGAATATGCACGCCTGGACGCCTGGGCGCAAGAGTTCGATGCCGTGTCGTTATACAGACTGCGCGCCGCGGCGATTGAGTTCGACCTTGAGCAATGCCCGCCCGCCACGCAACTGGCGTATGCCTCGTCCGATACCTTGTTTCCGCCGCCAAGCCCATTGCCGGCCAATGCAGTCGTCATTCAGACGCCACTGGGTCATCAATCCTTGGTGTACGACCCGAACGCCTGGCACGAGACGATCGCATCCTGGATCGAATCCAGGGCATAGATAACCTTCAACCAAAATTCGTCAGGAGACGACCCCTATGAATCGTAGAACCCTATTGTGTGCGGCCTTGATGGCAGCGGCCGCCATGCCGCTGTCGGTATCAGCCCAATCGGCCGACCATTGGCCCAGCAAGCCAGTGCGCATTATTGTTGCCTATCCCCCCGGCGGCGCCACGGATACGCAAGCCCGCCTGGTCGGCCAGAAGCTGTCCGAAAAATGGAAGCAGCCTGTCGTTATCGAGAATAAACCAGGAGGCAATACCGTTATCGCGACCGACCCGGTGGCCAAGGCGGAACCGGATGGCTATACCTTGCTGCTGACCGCGATGCCGCTGGCGCTGAATCCCATTTTGATGGAAAAGTTGCCTTACGACACCGAAAAGGACCTGACACCCGTCACGACACTGACGACGATCTCCAACATTCTGGTGGCCGCGCCCGATTTCGGGGTCAAGAATGTGCAAGAGCTGATTGCCAAGGCAAAGGCTGATCCTGGTGCTGTGTCGTTCGCTTCCACCGGGGTGGCCACGTCCACCCATTTGTCGGGCGAATTGTTCTCCAGCATGGCGGGCGTGAAGATGACACACGTTCCGTACAAGGGCAGCGCGCCCGCCCACCAGGACTTGATTGCGGGCCGGGTAAACATCATGTTCGACAATGGCGTCCTGCAGCACGTCAAGTCGGGCCGCGTCGTGCCGCTGGCGGTGACATCATCCAAGCGCCTGCCCTGGTTGCCCGATGTGCCTACGGTGGCAGAGCAAGGGTTGTCTGGCTATGAGGCTTCCGCTTGGTATGGCATTTTTGCTCCGGGCGGTACGGATCCCAAGATCGTGGAAAAGCTGGCGGCTGACATTACCCAGGTTGTCCGCTCACCAGATTTGCAGCCCAATTGGGAAACCATGGGTGCTGCCGCCGGCGGCGGGACGCCCGAGGAGTTCCGCAGCTATCTGGCGCACGAGAAGGAGCGTTGGGGTAAGTTGATCAAGGAACAGGGTATCAAGTATTAGCAGACGATCGAAACGAAAGGCGGACAAGGGCACTTCCATTACGCGGACGCTGAACACTTGTTCGCCTTGATCGTCCCGGCCTGCGCGAGCACGCGCGTGCCTTTATTCCGTTACGCGGCGTGCGATGCAACCGGCGCGGTGTATCGTCGGACGATCGCACCAAGTCACATATTCGTCTGGTCTGGAGGCACGCCTGCCGGAAGACGCGCGGCACAGTTTGCGTCCTTTTGTAGTTCTACCTGCGCACCCAGCCCGAAGCACGTCATCGAGATCGAGCCCATTGAGTATCCACGTACCAGGGGTTCGGGCTTGCTGGATTCTGCAGCGGCGAGGCCGGCGACATAAAGCAGTGGGATGAAATGGTCGGGGGTCGGCACTGCCAGCTTGTAGTCGGGATGCTCTGCCAGCCGGAGGATGTCGCCTGGATCCTGTGCGAGCTGTTCCAGGACTGCATCGTCGAACCGTTCTGCCCAGTCGAACGCCAGGTCGCGCTCCTTCCACTGAATGAGTCGAAGGTTGTGGACGACGTTCCCACTTGCGATGATCATGACCCCGCGGCTTCTGAGCGCATCCAGCCTGGCCGCCAGGCCCAGATGGTAGTCCAGTGGCCTGAGTGCGTTGATGGAAAGTTGCAGTACGGGAATGTCCGCATCGGGGTATATATGCGTCAGAACCGACCAGGCGCCGTGGTCTATGCCCCATTGGTCAATGTCAAGGCCCATCCATTCGGGCTTGACCTGCTCGATGATTTCTTTGGCGAGGTCTGGGTCGCCGGGAGCTGGATATTCGACATCGAAGAGCTGCTGCGGAAAGCCATAGAAGTCGTGTATGGTTCTGGGCCGCGCCATGCCCGTTACGGCTGTGGCGCCGAAGTACCAATGGGCTGACACCACAAGGAGTGCGCGCGGCCGGGGCAAGTGTTGCCCGAATGCTCGCCAGGCGTCGGTGAAATCATTGCGCTCCAGCGCATTCATGGGGCTTCCGTGTCCGATGAATAGCACAGGCATCTTGCTCATTTTTGCTCCTTGGAAGGCGTCGCACATATCAGAGATGATAGCTTCTTGGCGCCGCGCGTCAGGCCGGTTGTCCGGCGATCAGGCGATGCTCTGGCCGCCTTTCGCGCAAGGCCGAGCCCGTAACGATAGCGGTTTTTCCCATAAAGTCGATAATCATGAAAATCCCCTGAATATCAATCTCAGTTAAAGCGGAACGCGGACAAGGTGACCTCCATCACACGATCGCTGAAAATAGCTTCGCCGCGACCGCCCGTTCCGGCGCCGGCTGCTACC
>JAEWEH010000181.1 GCA_023389535.1 Pseudomonadota bacterium | reverse complement strand
GCCTCGAACCATTTCACATCGGCGGCGCTATTACCCAATCGAGCGATCTCTGTATCGATCAATTGACGCTCTTGCGCGCCTACGTGTCCATCGGCCTTGGCAGCCGCTATCATTGCCGCCAATACCGCGCGGCTTTCGTGCTCTATTCCGGGGCCGGGCAACGCTGCTTGAGGCGCCGGCGCCGGGATCGATTCGGGTACCGCTGGCGTAGAGCCCGCAGCAGAAGCCGCATTAGTATTCTGCCAATCCTGATATGCCTTAAGCGCAATCGCACCTAACGCCGCCGCCCCGCCATAGGCTGCCACCTTCCCGCCCATCTTACGGAACTTCTTGTTGCCCAATAGCAGCCCCAGAGCGCCGCCCGTCAGCGCGCCACCGCCAAATCCGCCCAGTGCAGATCCGCCGCCCGCCCCGCCCAACTGGGACCCGGCGTCCTTGGCAAGGCTTTGGCCGGTCTGTAGAAGTTGCTGCAGCATCTGTTGTATCGACATGGTGTGATCTTCCTTGAAGCGAGACTCGACCAATTCAGTTTACCGTAAGGGACGTGCGCTGCGCTTGCGCAGGCCGTTCCGTCTGTGCGAGTAACGATCTCCACACGCTGCCATGCTTCAGTCGGCGTAGACGCTGATACCTTCCGCAGCGCCCCTAAGGCTCAAGCCCAGTTTCTCCGATAACGTCCGGAGCGTCAGCCCCGACGCGAGGTCCAGCACAACTGGCCCCCGCGGATCGGAAAGATCGAATACGGCATAATCCGTGTACAGGCGCTTCACGACCGCAGCCGCCGTCAAGGGCAAGGTGCAGCGTTCAACCAGCCTGGCCCGCCCATTGCGATCAAAAAGATTCATCAAGGCAAACACCTGGCGTGCGCCCACGGCCAAGTCCATGGCGCCTCCCGGCGATGGCAGCGATGCGGGATCACCGGTGGACCAATTGGCAAGGTCGCCGGCGGCGGACACCTGAAAGGCGCCTAGCACGGTGATGTCAAGGTGTCCGCCCCGCACCAGGGCAAAGGAATCGGCGTGGTCGACGAAATGTCCGCCGCGGGCCAGGCTGACTGGTTTGCGGCCGGCATTGATCAGGTCAAAGTCCTGGGCGTCCGCTGACACCGTTGGGCCGGATCCGACGATGCCGTTTTCGGTATGGATCATGATTTCGTCGTCGGGATTCAGATAGTTGCCAACGAGCTCGGGCATGCCTATGCCGAGATTGACCACCGCGCCGGCCGGAATGTCGCGCGCCACCCGGCGCGCCATGAGGTCTCGCGATACGCTAGGGCTATCTATCATTGTTGCGCCCCTTGTGTGTGTACGATTCTCTGCACGAAAGCCCCCGACGTAACGATGCATTCCGGATCCAATGATCCTAGTGGCATGATTTCCCCGACTTCAACAATGGCGGTACTCGCCGCCATGCACATGACCGGGCCGAAGTTCCGGGCCGTCATGCGGTATTGCAGGTTGCCCCAGCGATCCGCACGGCGCGCTTTCACCAAAGAAAAATCACCTCGCAACGCCTTTTCGAAAACGTATCCTTTGCCGTCGATGATCCGGGTTTCCTTGCCCTCGGCCAACAAGGTGCCATATCCGGTCGGCGTGTAGAAACCTCCCAGCCCTGCGCCGCCGGCCCGCAGGCGCTCGGCCAGCGTTCCTTGCGGCACGCACTCGAGCTCTACCTTAGAAGCCTTGTACAGACCTTCGAAAATGTCCGATTCCCATGAGCGCGGAAAAGAACAAATGACCTTGCGCACGCGTCCGGCTTCCAGCAGCCTTGCAACCCCCTGTCGCGCGTTGCCCGCGTTGTTGTGGACGATAGTTAGTTCCTTCGCGCCAAGGTCCAGCAGGGCGCCTATCAGCGTTTCCGGCACGCCGGCGCCGCTGAATCCTCCTACCAGCAAGGTTGCGCCGTCGGCCACGTCGTTTACCGCCTCAAGTGCACTTGTGCAAATTTTGTTTGTCACGTGTAAGCCTCGCTATGCCGCTTTAGTTCACACACGCTCCAGCACCAGAGCGATGCCTTGGCCGACGCCTATGCACATTGAGCACAGCGCGTAGCGCCCGCCGGTGCGATGCAACTGGCTTACCGCCGTAAGCGCCAATCTTGCGCCCGACGCACCCAAAGGATGACCTAGCGCTATGGCCCCGCCATTCGGGTTGACGTGGGGCGTATCGTCAGCCAAGCCCAGGGCCCGGGTCACGGCGAGCGCCTGGGCGGCAAAAGCCTCGTTCAGCTCGATGACATCCATCTGCTCTATACCCAGGCCGGTCAATGCCAATACCTTGTTGATGGCTGGCGCCGGCCCGTAACCCATGATGCGCGGCTCTACGCCGGCCACCGCCATGCCCACCACGCGGGCCCGGGGTTGCAAGCCATGCCGGGCCGCTGCGCGTTCGGAAGCGAGCAACAAAGCACAAGCCCCATCATTGATGCCCGAAGCGTTGCCCGCAGTCACACTGCCCTGCTCGCGCACCACCGGCTTTAGTCTCGCGAGCGATGCCATATCCGTTTCCCGTGGATGCTCATCCTGGCTGACAGTGGTCTCAGCGCCCTTTCTTCCTCGAATCGTAACATTCATGATCTCGGACTTGAACACGCCGTCGGCAATAGCCTTCGCGGCGCGCTCTTGGCTACGTAAGGCGAAGGCATCCTGGTCCTGCCGGGAAATGCTGAACTGTTCAGCGACGTTTTCGGCGGTTTCCGGCATGGAGTCTATGCCGAAATCACGCTGCATGACGGGATTTACAAAGCGCCATCCCAGGGTAGTGTCGAACATTTGTTGCTGACGGGAAAACGCCGCATCGGCTTTACCGACGACATAAGGCGAACGGGACATGCTTTCAACGCCTCCGGCGACCATCAGCTGTACCTCGCCGCTTTTAATGGCGCGTGCTGCCGTGCCGACGGCATCCAGCCCCGAGGCGCAAAGCCGGTTCAGTGTCGAAGCCGGCACGCCTACCGGAAGGCCGGCCAGGAGCGCGGCCATGCGGGCCACATTACGGTTGTCCTCCCCCGACTGGTTGGCGCAACCATAGGCTACGTCATCAATCGCTTCCCAGTCGACACTCTGGTTGCGTGCCATCAGTTCCCGTATCGGCAATGCACCGAGGTCGTCCGTGCGCACCGAAGACAGAGCGCCGCCATAGCGGCCGAATGGCGTCCGGATAGCATCGCAAATATAAGCTTCCACCATGAATATACTTCCTATGTTCTTGAATCGACGATTGAATCACCGCCGGATGTGCTGTTGAATGCGCCGCGCTAGATGATGTTCCGCTCGCGCAGCACCGACAGCTGCTCCGAATCCATATTCAGCATGGCCTTCAGCACTTCATCCGTATGCTGGCCCACCATGGGCGGAGGCAAGTCGTAGCTGGGGGGAGTCTCCGCCAGCCTCAGGGGCGAGGCCGCCGCGCCAATGCGGGCGCCATCTTCACGTTGCAGCTCGATATGGAGATTGCGATGTATGACCTGCGGGTTCTGGAATACTTGCTCGTAGTTGTTGATCGGGCCGCAAGGCACGGATTGCTGTTCGAGCAATTCGAGCCAGGTTTCGGAATCCCGCGTCTGCATGGCTTTCTTGAGTTCCACGTCCAGCCGTTCCCGGTTGATGATGCGGCCGGTCACTTTCCGGAAATCCTCTTCGGCGCCCAGATCTTCACGCCCGATGACCGCGCAATAGCGTTGCCACTGTTCGTCGTTGCCGATAGCAATGATGATATGACCGTTGCGGGTTGGGTATACCCCGTAAGGCACCAGACTCATATGGGCATTGCCCATGCGAACCGGGACTTTGCCACCGGCGAAGTAGCCCGTGACCTGGTTGCTGCCCAGGGCGACGATGCAGTCAAGCAAGGACATGTCGATATACTGGCCCTTGCCGGACTGGTGCCTGTGGTTCACGGCTGCCAGAATCGCGATCGTGGCATACATGCCGGTGATGACATCCGCCAATGCAATACCCACTTTCTGCGGGCCGCCGCCGGGCAAGTCGTCTCGTTCACCGGTAATGCTCATCATGCCGCCCATGCCCTGGAAGACGAAGTCATAGCCGGGGCGATGGGCGTAAGGACCATCCTGGCCGAAGCCTGTGATCGAGCAATAGATGATGTCCGGGTTCTCTTGACGGATGGACTCGTAGTCCAGGCCGTACTTTTTCAGGTTTCCCACCTTGAAGTTCTCGATGAAGACATCGCTGGAGCGCGCCATGCGCCGGATCATATCCTGGCCTTCCGGGGTGGTGATATCCACGGTCACCGACTTCTTGCCGCGATTCGCGGCGGAGTAGTAGGAGGAATCTGGCGCGTGATCCCGCTCCTGCCCCGGTAGCCAGGGCGGTCCCCAGGCGCGTGTGTCATCGCCCGTTCCCGGGCGCTCGATCTTAATGACTTCAGCGCCCAGGTCGGCCAGGTTCTGTGTGCACCAGGGTCCGGCAAGGATCCGGGACAGGTCCAATACCCGAATGTTCGACAAAGCTTTTTCGCCACCGCCTTGCGACATACCCGGCGTAAGCGGATTGAGCACTTTATCCAGCATCTTTCCCTCGATAATGTTTAGGTGTGAACGTCATTGACGCTATTCAAGCTTGATGTCTGCAGCTTCGATGACCTGGCCCCATTTGTCGATTTCGTCGTCGACATACTTGGCAAACTCAGGCTGAGACATATGACCCGGAGTCGCCCCCAGACCTGCGAATTTTTCCTTCAGATCGGCCGAGGCCAGGGCTTCGTTCACGTCACGCGAAATGGTCGCCACAGTTTCGGCGGGCAGCCCGGCGGGCCCATACAGGCCAAACATCGCGATCGCCTCGAAGCCTTTTACGCCTGCCTCGGAAATCGTGGGTACATCGGGGAGCTGTGGCACGCGCTCGGTGGATGTGACGCCCAGAG
>JAEWEH010000178.1 GCA_023389535.1 Pseudomonadota bacterium | reverse complement strand
GTCGCGGCGTACGGTGGCCAGCACGCTGGCGGCCTGCTCGCCGCCCATGACGGAGATGCGTGCATTGGGCCACAAGAACAGCAGCCTGGGGCCGAAGGCGCGACCGCACATGCCATAGTTGCCGGCGCCGAACGAGCCGCCGATCAATATCGTGAACTTCGGCACCGAGGCGGTTGATACCGCGGTGACCATCTTGGCGCCGTGGCGCGCGATGCCTTCGTTTTCGTACTTGCGGCCCACCATGAAACCGGTGATGTTCTGCAGGAATACCAGCGGAATCTTGCGTTGGCAGCACAGCTCGATGAAGTGCGTGCCTTTTTGCGCGGCTTCCGAGAACAGGATGCCGTTGTTGGCGATGATGCCTACCGGCATGCCATGAATATGCGCAAAACCGGTGACCAGGGTCGTGCCATAGCGTGCCTTGAACTCGTCGAATTCGGAGCCGTCGACGATGCGGGCGATGACCTCGCGCACATCGTAGGGTTTGCGCGTGTCGCTGGGGATGATGCCATTCAGCTCTTGCGGATCGTACAGCGGCTCGGCGTAAGGCTTGCGCTGCAGCTGCACGGGCTTGTGATGATTCAGCCTGCCGACCGCGTTGCGCGCCAGGTAGATCGCATGCAGGTCGTTGTTGGCCAGATGGTCGGCCACGCCCGACAAACGGGTGTGCACGTCGCCCCCGCCCAAGTCTTCGGCGGTGACTTCTTCGCCCGTGGCCGCCTTCACCAAAGGCGGTCCGCCCAGGAAGATCGTGCCCTGGTTCTTGACGATGATGGATTCATCGCTCATGGCGGGCACGTAGGCGCCGCCCGCGGTGCAGGACCCCATGACCACGGCAATCTGCGCGATGCCTTGCGCCGACATCGTGGCCTGGTTGTAGAAAATGCGGCCGAAATGGTCCCGATCGGGAAAGACTTCGTCCTGATTGGGCAGGTTGGCGCCGCCGGAGTCCACCAGGTAGATGCAGGGCAGGCGGTTCTGTTGCGCGATTTCCTGCGCACGCAGGTGTTTCTTCACGGTCAGCGGATAATAAGTCCCGCCCTTGACCGTGGCATCGTTGCAGACGATGACGCACTCCGTGCCGGACACGCGGCCGATGCCGGTAATGATGCCCGCGCCGGGGGCATCATTGTTGTAGACGTTATGCGCCGCCATCGGAGACAGCTCCAGGAACGGCGTGCCGGGGTCCAGCAGGCGCTCCACGCGATCGCGCGGCAGCAGCTTGCCGCGGGCCAAGTGCTTGGCACGCGCGGTTTCGCTGCCGCCTTTGGCGGTCTGCAGCAGCTGGGCGCGCAAGTCGTCGACCTGCTGCTGCATGGCGTCAGCATTTTCGATGAAGGCCTGTGAACGCGGGTTGATCCTGGATTCGATGACGGGCATTACTCTTCCTAAGAAACTGAAAAAAGTCAGACCATCTCGATGGCCAGTGCGACCGCCTCGCCGCCGCCTATGCACAACGAGGCGATGCCGCGTTTGCCTTGGGTCTTGCGCAGTGCGCCGACCAGTGTCGTCAGCAGGCGGGCGCCCGATGCGCCAATGGGGTGCCCGAGCGCCGTGGCGCCGCCGTGGATATTGACCTTGTCGTGGCTGAGATTCAGTTCCGTCATGGCCGCCATGGTGACCACGGCGAAGGCCTCATTGATCTCGTACAGATCCACGTCTTCGGCCTTCCAGCCGGTCTTGGACAAGAGCTTCTGGATGGCGCCCACGGGTGCGGTGGTGAACCATTCGGGCTCTTGGGAATGCTGGGTATGCGCCACGATGCGCGCCAAGGGCTTGGCCCCCAGCTTCTCGGCCGTGGACGCACGCATCAGCACCATGGCGGCGGCGCCGTCGGAGATCGACGACGCATTGGCAGCCGTGACCGTGCCGTCTTTCTTGAAGGCAGGCTTCAGAGTGGGAATTTTTTCCGGCATAGCCTTGGTGGGGGCCTCGTCGGTGTCGATGACCGTGTCACCCTTGCGGCCGGCCACTGTGACGGGCGCTATTTCCCATTTGAAGCTGCCATCTTCTGTGGCGGCACGCGCGCGACGCAGGGACTCCAGCGCGAAGGCATCCTGCTGTTCACGCGTGAAGGTGTACTTGGCCGCGCAATCTTCGGCGAAGACGCCCATGGCGGTGCCGCGCTGGTAAGCGTCTTCCAGGCCATCCAGCGCCATATGGTCGTAGACGGTGGAGTGGCCGTAGCGATAGCCCTGGCGGCCGCGCAACAGCAGGTAAGGGGCGTTGCTCATGCTTTCCTGGCCCCCCGCGACGACGACGTCGGCGCTGCCAGCGGCGATCAAGTCATGGCCGAACATGGCGGCCTTCAGGCCCGACCCGCAGACTTTGTGGATGGTGGTGCAAGCCACGCCTTTGGGCAGGCCCGCGCCCAATGCCGCCTGGCGTGCCGGCGCCTGCCCCTGGCCAGCCTGCAGTACGTTGCCCATGATTACTTCGTCGACCGCGTCGCCCGGGATGCCGGCCCGTTCCATGGCGGCCTTGATCGCCACCGTGCCCAGTTCGTGCGCGGACAGCCCGGACAGGCTGCCCATCATTCCGCCCATGGGGGTACGGGCGACCGAAACAATAACAATAGGGTCAGACATGATTTGCTCCTGAGTGATGCAATGAAGAAAGGGTGCCGGCCGCGGCACGAGGCGCGGCCGGGCCGTGCAGGCGACGGTCATTCTCGTACGGGAATATGTCTTCGATGCGACCTTGGGCCGCGCGCTCGCGACGCTCTTGCCACCAGGCCGGCTCCAGCAGATCGGCGTGGTACTTCATGAACGCGGCCCGAACACGCGGGTTTCCGAGCAGGAAACAGCTGAATTCTTCCGGAAAGACATCATTGGGACCGATCGGATACCACGGTTCGCCGGACAGCTCTGCTTCGGGATAGGGCGCGGGCGGGATGCGGCGGAAGCGCATTTCCGTCATGCGTTGAATCTCGTCGTAATCGTAGAATACAACACGGCCCAGGCGGGTCACGCCAAAGTTTTTGAACAGCATGTCGCCGGGGAAGATATTGGCCGCAGCCAGTTCCCGGATGGCGTCTCCATAGCGCTTGACGGCGGTCTCCGCGGCGGCGTCGGACGCATGTGCAAGATAGAGATTCAGCGGCGTCATGCGCCGCTCTATGTAGACATGGCGCAAGATGATGGCCTCGCCGGCCTCCTCGATCAGGCTGGGCACTTGTTCGCGCAGTTCCGCCAGCAATTGGGGCGAGAACCGTGCGCGTGGCAGCGCCACCTGGGAATACTCCCAGGTATCGGCCATGCGGCCCACCCTGTCGTGCTTCTTGACCATCTGGTATTTGCGCCGCACGGTGGCATGGTCCATGCCGTCCTTGGCGATGCGGTCGCGTATCATCTTGAAGACGTAGGGATAGGACGGCAGCGTGAACACCGTCATGACCATGCCCTTGATGCCGGGCGCGATGTCGAAATCATCGTGCGAATGCGCCAGGTGGTGCAGGAAATCGCGATAGAACAGCGTCTTGCCTTGCTTCTGCAGGCCGATGGTGGTGTAGATTTCCGCTTTGGGCTTGCGTGGCAGCAAGGAATTCAGGAACTGCACATAGGCTGCGGGCGTTTCCATGTCCACCAGGAAGTAGGCCCGCGTAAAACTGAACAGTGTGCTCAAGTCGTCCGTCGTGTGCAGCAACGCATCCAGGCGGATATGGCCCGACGGCGTGTGCAGCAAGGCAATGGCGAATGGGTGGGTCGCGCCTTGATTGATCAGGCGGCCCACGATATAGGCCCCCTTGTTGCGGAAGAACAAGGTGTTCAGCACGTGTATCTGGCAGTCGGGCGCAATGCGCTGCCCCGCGCCACGCGGTAGCAGACGGCGCAATTCGCCCAGGGCCATGCGCGCCAGTTTGCGGGCATCGGCTGGCAGGTCGGCATAGGGCGCGGCCAGCCCGAAATCGGCCACCATGTCGATGATGGATTTCGTCAACCCTTCTGTAACGGGGTAGTACACCCGGTAAGACGGCAGCCGGCTGTCCAGGTAGTCGGTGGCGATGGCGGGGCGCACGAACAGGAAGTCATTATTGAAATAATCCCGATGCAGGATGCGGCACGATACCGAATTGAAGAAGGTCTCGGCGCATTCGGGCTGGCGATGCCCGGACAGCAGCGTTACGAAGTCGGCCTTCACCGATTGCCAGAAGCGCAACTGGGCGGGTGTCAGGCTTTGCTGCGCCGAAGCGCCGGCCGGGCTGGCCTCGCTGCCCTTCAGCGCGCTGGTCAGCAGTGTGGTGCATTCGTGCACGCGCGTGTCGTAGTATTCAATACGTTCCTGCGCGAGCTGCTGGATGCCGCGCCAATTGCCGGACTCGAACAGGGATTTGGCACGCTGCGCGCCATAGCGGAACAAGGCGTAATGGCGGTTGAAGCCATCCAGTATCGTCTGGGCCACCGCCTGCGGCGACAGCCCCGGCTTGGTGACTTGTTCGATGCGCTGGTGGTCGCCGACGAAGGTCATGGCGCGGTGCATCCGTGCAAGGACCCCGCCGCAGCGCAGGCCCGCCGATGGCGGCCCTGGCCGACGTACAAAGAGGCGAGCGTACTCATGCGCGGTTCCTTTGGCCTAGACCTTGTTCAAGCCGTCTCGTTGAATAATTCGCGCCCGATCAGCATGCGGCGGATTTCGCTGGTGCCGGCGCCGATTTCGTACAGCTTGGCGTCGCGCCACAGGCGTCCGGTGGGGTATTCGTTGATATAGCCGTTACCGCCCAGGATCTGTATGCCTTCACCTGCCATCCAGGTGGCTTTTTCAGCGCAGTACAGGATCACGGCTGCGCAATCCTTGCGCACTTCGCGTGCATGGCCGGCGCCCAGTTTGTCCAGATTTTTGCCCACCGCATAGCAGAAGGCCCGGCTGGCTTGCAGCGTGGTGTACAGGTCGGCGACTTTGCCCTGGATAAGCTGGAATTCACCGATGGACTGGCCGAATTGCTTGCGATCGTGGATGTAGGGAACGACCACGTCCATGACGGCCTGCATGATGCCCAGGGGGCCGCCGGCCAACACCGCGCGCTCGTAATCCAGGCCGCTCATCAGCACTTTGACGCCGCCATTAAGCTGGCCCAGGATGTTTTCTTCGGGCACCTCGCAATCCTGGAACACCAGTTCCCCAGTGTGGCTGCCGCGCATACCCAGCTTGTCCAGCTTTTGCGCCACGGAAAAGCCCTTGAAGCCCTTTTCGACAATGAAGGCGGTAATGCCGCGTTGATGGGCAGCGGGATCCGTCTTGGCGTAGACCACCAGCGTATCGGCATCCGGGCCGTTGGTGATCCACATCTTGCTGCCGTTCAATATATAACGATCGCCTTTCTTTTCTGCGCGCAGTTTCATGCTGACCACGTCGGATCCGGCGCCGGGTTCGCTCATGGCCAGGGCGCCCACATGTTCGCCTGATATCAGTTTGGGCAGATAGGCCTGCTTCTGCGCTTCGGTGCCGTTGCGATGGATTTGATTGACGCACAGATTCGAGTGAGCGCCGTAGGACAGCGCGATGGAAGCGCTGGCACGGGAAATTTCCTCCATGGCGATCATATGCGCCAGGTAGCCCATGATGGAGCCCCCATAGGCCTCGCCCACGGTCATGCCCAGTACGCCCAGATCGCCGAATTTGCGCCATAAGTCCATCGGGAACTGGTCGCTGCGGTCCACTTCCGCGGCGCGCGGTGCGATCTCGGCCTGCGCGAAATCGCGGACCGCATCGCGCAACATATCCAGATCAGAACCCAGGTCGAAATTCAGGCCGGGAAGATTCATGGTCGTCTCCATTGAGTAGGTCATGGCCGGCTTGGCGCAGAAGGAGGGACGCCATGCCGTACGATATTTATATTACGTTTACGTAAACGTAAACTACCGGGGTTTTCCCTTATGTTGCACCGCCGCATCCAGATATGTTTCGGGATCGACTGTCATGGACGCGTACACACGCGCGCGGGACGAATGCCGCGCATCATCAATTGCCCAGCCGGCTGGCCAGCAAGGCATCGCACGCTTCTTGTTGTTGGCGGATTTCCGCCAACGTGTCTTCAATGTCCTGCTGTTGCTGCTCGAGCATGCTGCGGTGCTTTTCCAGAACCTGCTGATAATGGCGCAACTGCGCCGTGGTTGCGCCCGGCCCATCGTACATGTTGATCAGGCTCAGGATGTCGCTAAGTTGCAGGCCCAGGCGTTTACCGCGCAGTGCGAGCTTCAGTCGGGTGCGATCGCGTGCCAGATAGACGCGGTTGCGGCCGTCACGCTTCGGGCTGACGATGCCCTGGTCTTCATAAAAACGCAGGGTGCGCGGAGTAATGGAGAACTCCTGGGCAAGTTCGGATATGGTCCACGTCGATTCAGTCATGATGAAGCTGCAGTTTACGTTAACGTAAATTATGATGCCATAATACACCGTCAGGGCCTATAGGAACTTACAACGCCCGAATGCATACGGAGGCACGATGAACTTGAACGAGCAGAAACTGGAGTACCCCTGGGGCGACGCCTTGCCCGAGCCCGGACGGGCTTTGCAGGTGGCCGATGGCGTAAGGTGGATACGCATGCCTCTGCCTTTTGCCCTGGATCACATCAATCTGTGGCTGCTACGTGACCGCATCGACGGCCGCGAAGGATGGACGATCGTCGATTGCGGTGTGGCGCGCGACGAAGTCAAAGCACTGTGGGAAGACGTCTTCACGAACGCGCTGGATGGGCTGCCCGTGCTGCGCGTCATCGTCACCCACATGCATCCGGACCACGTTGGTCTGGCGCACTGGCTATGCGAGCGCTGGCAGGCGCCGTTGTGGATGACCATGACCGACTATACGGTCGCGCGCTTGTGGTCGCGCCCGCCTGTCGATGGGGTGGCGGTCGGTGGCGCCAATGGCCGGTCGGCGGTGGAGCATTTCACCCGCCATGGCCTGACGGACCCGGATGCCAAAGAGAAAATCGCGCAGAGAGCCGGCTATTATCCCAATCTGGTACCGGATGTGCCGGCGCGCTTCCGACGCATCATGGACGGCGACCGCATCACCATAGGCGGACGAGAATGGCGGGTGATCGTAGGCTATGGCCACGCGCCCGAGCACGCCTCGCTGTACTGCGACACTTTGCGCGTGCTGATCTCCGGTGATATGGTTTTACCGCGCATCTCCACGAATGTCAGCGTGTTCGACCACGAGCCGGAAAGTAATCCCCTGACCTTGTATCTGGATTCGTTGCGCGCCTATGATGACCTGCCCGAGGATACGGTGGTGCTGCCGTCCCACGGCCGTCCGTTCCGCGGGCTGCACGAGCGTATCGCGCAGCAACATGCGCACCACGCCGATCGGCTGCGCGAAGTGATGGACGCCTGCGTCCAGCCGCATAGCGCCGCTGACATCGTGCCGGTGCTTTTCAAGCGCCAATTGGATGTGCACCAGCTGACGTTCGCCATGGGCGAGGCCTTGGCCCACTTGCACGCCCTGTATTTCGAGGGCAAGCTGGTCCGCAGCACGGACGAAAACGGCGTGCATCGGTTCCAGCGCACCTAAGGCTCCGGGCGCCCGCCGGCCCGGTTTGGCGCCGGCGCAGCGCTTAACGTTCGCTTAACGCCAGCTTCAGGGCGAGTCCCATGAATACCACGCCGGCGGTCCGGTTCAGCAGGCGCTGCGCGCGCGCCGATTGGCGCATGCGTGCTCCCAGCATGCCGGCAAACCAGGCAATGGCGCCGAAAACCAGCAGCGTGGCCAGTATGAACAAGCCGCCCAAGCTTATGATCTGCAGCACGACCGAGCCGCGCGCCGGTGCAGTGAATTGCGGCAGGAAAGCCAGGAAGAGCAGCGTGACTTTCGGATTGGTCAGATTCATGACGATGCCGCGCCGGTACAGTTGGCCGGCGCCCAGACGCAGCGGTTGGCTGCCGGCGTGGGCGGCACCCTGGCTGCGCAAGGCGCCCCAGGCCAGCCAGACCAGGTAAGCCGCCCCGGCCAGTTTGAGTAGGGTAAACGCCGATTCCGAGGCCGCGAGCACGGCGGCCAGGCCCGCCGCGACGGCAAAGGTATGCCCCAGCAACCCGGTACAGAGCCCCAGCACCACCAGCATGCCGGAGGCTCGCCCGCCAGCGGCGGACTGCATCATCACAAACAGGTTGTCGGGTCCGGGCGTCAGCGCCAGCAAGATGGCTATGCCAAAAAATGACAGCGCAATTTCGTAAGTCAGCATGGGCGGGCTCGGA